>JANQMY010000356.1 GCA_028279895.1 Alphaproteobacteria bacterium | reverse complement strand
CGTCCATAGCTCAGCAGCGACTTCACTCATGTAAGCCTCAGTTCCATCGCGGCCTTGCTCACCTCCGCCCGGTCGTCAAAATCGATTGTCCGATCTCGGAAAATTTGCCCCGCTTCGTGCCCTTTCCCTGCCACAACGAGGAGATCGCCGGGGCCAAGTGCTTTAAGTGCCTGGCGGATAGCCTCAGACCGGTCACCTACGTCCTTGGCCTGGGGTGCGCCTCTCTTTATCTCAGCACGAATCTCTGTCGCATCTTCGGTTCGAGGATTATCGTCAGTTATGATGATCTCATCTGCATAGCGTGATGCAACTTCGCCCATGAGGAAACGCTTTCCCCTATCGCGATCGCCACCACACCCAAAAACTACATGCAGCCGCCGCTCTGTATGAGGACGGAGTGCCATCAGCAATGCGGACAAAGCATCAGGGGTATGGGCGTAATCAACGTAAACCGACGCGTGGCTTGCTGTCTCAAGCACATGTTCCAACCGTCCGGGCACGCCTTCCAACCTTTCGACCGCGCTGAAGGCGTCCGAAGCCGGCGTGCCGCACGCAATCACCAACCCCAACGCAAGTAGCGTGTTCTCCACTTGAAAACTTCCCACGAGCGGGATGTCCAACTTGACGGGTTGGCCGCGATAGCGAAGTTGCAAACTTTGTCCGCGGCGTGTGGGTGTCAACGCTTCAAGCCGGATGTCGCGTCCCTCACGTCCGATGGACATGATCCGATGTCCCCGGCCCCAGCACAAATCCTCCAGCTCCTCGAAGGCGTCACTGTCAGCGTTCAGAACAGCGGTTCGGCCGGGCGGCAAGAGCTCACCAAACAGACGAAATTTGGCATAGCGATAGGCTTCTTCACTTTCGTGATAGTCAAGATGATCGCGCGTCAGGTTTGAGAAAGCGGCGGCAGAAAGCTTAACCCCGTCCAGCCTATGCTGGGCAAGCCCGTGGCTTGAGGCCTCCAGTGCCAAATGGGTGATGCCATTGGTGGCCAGCGTGTCGAGCGATTTGTGAACCGCTATCGGGTCGGGTGTTGTATGGCCAAGGTCCATCTGGCCGCCCTGCCATACGACGCCTAAGGTCCCCATACTCGCCGCGCGCAACCCGACCGACGCCCAGATCTGTCGCGCAAACGATGCAATACTCGTCTTACCGTTGGTGCCGGTCACGGCAGCGATGGACTTTGGCTGCCTGGGATAGAAGCGCGCCGCAATCTCCGCCAGTTTCATCCGGGGATTGTCGTGGGGAATGATGACTGCTGGTTCGTTTTTAAGCTCTGCAAAAGCGCTATTGGAGCACAGAACCGCAACGGCGCCTTTTTCGATCGCTTCGCGCGCATACAACGCGCCGTCCGTATTGGTACCCGACAGGGCCGCGAACAGATAGCCGGGAGCAACATGCCTGCTATCGGCGGTTAAGCCGGCAACATCTATGTCCTTTTCATGCTGCGAAAGCGTGAGTGACATGCTGTCTTCCACCAACCTTACAAGTTCCATCACCAACGAGCGGTCAATAGGACGCGAGGATTGTCTTGCCTTTGTCCTCGGACGGTTCGATGGAGAACAAGAATCCAAGCCGCTCAATAACTCTCGCAACCGTCGGCGCTGCGGTCCAACCACCCGTTGCGTAGCCGAAGGTTTCCTTTGTTCCTTTCGGTTCATCCAACATGACAAACACCAAGTATTGAGGGTCACTCATTGGGAAAACACCCAAAAAAGACGACAATAAGGCTTTTCGGCGATACCCTTGAGACCCCGGCTTTTCAGCGGTACCTGTCTTGCCGCCAACTTCATACAGCCGCACATCTGCCTTGCCTCCGGTCCCGTTTTGGACGACCTCACGCAACAGGCTTCTCACCTGACGGCTTGTTTTTTCGGAAACAACACGGCGGCCATTTGAATTAGATTTGAACGACCGTTTCAATACTGTTGGTTTGACGGTCGTGCCACCATTCACGAGCGCGGATGTGGCGGCTGCCAATTGCACCGGGCTGACGGCTATGCCATGCCCAAACGAGATGGTCATGGTACTGATTTCCCCCCAGCGGTCCGGGTATAGAGGGGTCCCCACTTCCGGAAGCTCCAACTGCGACTTCTGAAGAAGTCCAAGCTGTTCCAGAAAACGCTTCTGTCCCGTCGCGCCGATCTGTGTCGCAATGCGAGCCGAACCGATATTGGATGAATGAAGGAAGACTTCAGACAAAGACAGCCACCTGTTTTCGGCATGAAAATCGCGGATCGAAAACCGACCGATCCGGATCGGTGCGCGCGCATCGTAACGTGAGTTCATATTTGCAAACCCGGACTCCAGAGCCATCGCCACGGTAAAGGTTTTGAAGGTGGATCCCATTTCGTAGGTGCCGAGGGTCGCCCGATTAAAACGGTCGTCTGGCCGGGACTGACCGACCATATTCGGATCGAAGTCAGGTAACGATGCCATAGACAGGATCTCACCGGTATTGACATCCATAATCAGGCCGGCGGCAGCTTTGGCGCTGAAGGTCTCCATAGACTTTTTCAGCTCGTCCGTAAGCGCATGTTGAGCGCGCAAATCGATGGACAAGTGCAGAGACTCATGATCACGGGCCAGGTCCTGTAGGGCATCATCCATCGTCTTCTCGATACCGGCGATACCGCGGTTGTCGATATCTACATATCCAAGCACATGCGCTGCGACATTGCCGTTTGGATAGACGCGCTGCGCCGCCATCCGAAAACCAATGCCTGGCAACCCAAGGCGGTGGACGTCTTGTTGCTGCTTTGGCGTGATGTCTCGCTTGATCCAAACGAATGCGCGGCCACAGGATAACCGGGGCACCAGCTGGCTAGTGTCGAGGTCAGGAAAGACCTCTTGCAGTTTCTCTGCCGTTTCAAAAGCGTCCCAAATCTCTCGTGTGTCCGCAAAAACAGACGGCACCGCCAAATTAGTTGCCAGCACGTCTCCGTTGCGATCCTTGATTTCTGCTCGATCAATGGCATTGTCCGCCACATATGCGCGCGCTTGATCACGATCTGCCGCCTTGAAAACGGTAAGGTCGATAAGTCGGACCGACAGAACGGCAAAACAGCAGATAAACGCCAGAGCCATGATGAAGACACGGTCCCGCCCGTTTTGGACCATCTGTTTGCGTTCACCATCTAGAAATACCTTGCTTGGACTTCCTTGGTTACGACCACCGACGTCCGAACCCGGTACATGAACTCCCGTGCATCGCCGTTGACCGTCAGAGGAGGGGGAGGTCTTCATGGTGCGCTCCTCTTACTTGGAACTGGTGGCTTTCGTCTCGGCAGTTGCCGCAGGGTCTGAGACTCCTCTCCACTTTCCGCTTCTATGGACAACGGGATGCGGGCAGCCACCTCATCCGGCGTGACGATTTGTGACAAACTCATCGTCTGCAAATCTGGCCGCATGTCGGCAAGGTTCTTGAGACGCTCTGGGCGCGTCAGGTAGTTCCATTCAACGTTGGTGACGCGCAGCCCTTCGATTTCTTTCGATATCTGCCGATTTAGACTTTCGAGTTGCTCGCCTTTCGCTTGCGTATCGTACTTGATGGCGTAGCTCAGACAGGCGGAAGCGACGGCGAGTGATACCAAGACAATGTTCGTAAAACGGAACATTACGCTGCACTCCTCCTCGGCAGTTTGTCCAAACCCAGTTCGCTTAGGTCGAGATTGTGCGGCGAGGCAGACGTCCGGCAGGCAGCGCGCAGCTTTGCCGATCGCGCACGTGGATTTCGTTCGACCTCTTCAACCCTTGGCGTTGTCGGGCGGCGCTTTGGCAGCCGAAAGCTTGGCTCCGGGCCATCTTGCAACGGTGGCTGATATCGTGAGACCGATCGCAACCCACCCGCACGCGAACCGAAGAATTTCTTTACCAGGCGGTCTTCCAAGGAATGGAACGTTACCACCGCAAGGCAACCTCCTTCGACAAGAATGCGCTCTGCTGCCGACAACCCAAATGCAAGCTCATGGATCTCATCGTTTACATAGATCCGAAGCGCCTGGAATGTGCGTGTCGCGGGGTGTTTCTGCTTCCCGGATCGGGAACGCCCAACGACACTTTCCACAATTGCAGCCAGCGCCGTCGTTGTCTCTATCGGGCCACTCTCCCTCCGGCGGGCGATGGCTTTTGCCACGCGACGCGCCGCACGCTCCTCTCCATACTGATAGATAATATCCGAAAGCTCCGACTCGCTGGTTTCGTTAACAACCTGAGCTGCCGTAAGCCCCTCTCTGGACATACGCATATCGAGCGGCGCTTCCTTCGCAAAAGAAAAACCGCGCATGTCTTCATCCAATTGAACAGATGACACGCCGATGTCCAAGGCCACGCCGGCCACGAGGTCGACACCTGCGGACTTAACCACACGGTCGAGGTCGGAGAACCGAGATTCAAAGATGGTGAATCGACCGGGAACTTGCGCTTCCAATTCACGCCCGGCGGATACAGCGTCGGGGTCTTGGTCTATTGCGATGACCCGGCAGTCTGAGGCCGCCTTGAGAATTGCGCGGGAATACCCTCCACGGCCAAATGTGCCGTCGACGTACACTCTGTCGCCAGCTGGCTTGAGCGCATCCAGAACTTCATCGAGCAAGACGGGCTCGTGCTGCGCTACACCGGTCATCGCACATCTCCCGCAACGCCGGTCCGGTTACCGAGAACGCCGTGCCCCTGCTTTGCCCGCTCAGTGTCGCTCGTCTTGTGGGGCTCGAAGGTCGCAGGATCCCAAAGCTGGAACTTCAAGCCCATGCCGACAAAAGCGATGCGGTCCGAAATGCCTGCATGGTCCATATACGCCTGGGGGAGCTTGATGCGCCCTTCACCGTCGAAGGACAACTCTAGCGACCCGCCCAAAATGCAGCGCACCAGGGTGTCGTATTCCTCGCTGAAGGGGTCCAATTCGCCGATTCGCTGATCGATCTTTTCCATCAAAGCTGGGCCATAAGCCTCTAGCGCCGGCTGGTTAAAGGACGGGAAGCAATAGAAATGATTGGCCCCCTGCACTGCGAGCGCCTGCCTAAAGGGCGCTGGTACTGACACCCTGCCCTTGCCATCGATCTTGTTGGTCACGGTGGAGACAAACGTCTTCACGGTCCCCAAGACCCCCATCTCTAGAATCCAAATCACACCGGACAATTCGAGACACGCGAACTGTCGGCCTCCCAATAGACGTGTAGTAACGCCCACCCAACGAAACTGGGATGATTTGGGATATCATGGGTATTCATGTCCCGTCAATACTTGGCGCCCAAGAATTCCTGAAAATTCAGATAGTTATCGGACAGTCCTCAAAAGTATCAAGCAAGAACATGTATAGAACATTGTAAGAACGAAATCTCTGCACACACCAAATGTGGGGCCTTCGCCCATCGGAGCCCATGGATGCTGTTTTTGTGTATTTTTGACGGCTAGCGGCACCGGAACCCACGGTAACGATACGTTAGTGCTACTTAACAAGCTGTTAAGGCGACTTTTGGGCCGAAATGCCAGATGGCCTGTAAGCCGGGTTCTGTTTCGGTCTCGCGAGCGGGACCGACGATGATCATTCCTCTAGGATGCGTGTCGCCACGCACCTCACGCGACCAACCCGGGCAACCGTCCGGAAACTGACATGCGTCGCCCCTATTTGGTCTTGCTCTCGGTGGGGTTTACCCTGCCCGGCACGTTACCGTGCCGGCGGTGCGCTCTTACCGCACCCTTTCACCCTTACCGGTCAAACCGGCGGTTTGCTTTCTGTGGCACTTTCCCTGGGGTCGCCCCCGCCGGGCGTTACCCGGCACCGTGTTTCCGTAGAGCCCGGACTTTCCTCTCCCCTTAACGGGCAGCAATCATCCGGCCATCTGGCAGGCAATAGGTGGCGACTTTGCCCCTAAGCGTCAACCATTTCGATCAAATGACTAAGAATCGATTGGGTCTCCGCGTCGGCAAGGCCATCCACCCCGGACGGCCGAAAATGGCGCTGAAAGGCGGTAACGACCGCTTGCGTGGTGCTGTCATAAAGTCCGTGCGCCAAAACACCGTAGCCGAATTGCTGGAACTGCCGCTGGAGCTTCCTTACACGCGGGGACGAGCTTGTCGGCCCGAGGAGCGGCACGTTCTGAAGGACAACTGTTTGCGGCCACACGCCGACCCCTTCTTCAGCCAAGGCCGGCCAGGGAAACTTTTCGCCAGGATCCATCTTCCTGGTCGGGGCCACATCGGAATGCGCCACCACATTGCGGTCCGGGATTACATGACGGCCTAAAACATCTTTACACAGAGCAATGACACTTTCCATCTGAGCTGCCGGGAACGCACGGTAGCCAAACTCGTGACCTGGGTTGACAATTTCTATCCCGACCGACGTACCATTTATGTCTTCTTCACCGCGCCAAGATGATACGCCGGCGTGCCAAGCCCGCTCCGCTTCATCGACATGCCGATAGATGTTTCCCGCTTCATCGATTGTGTAGTGTGCACTGACGCGCGCTTCAGGATCCGTCAACCGGTCGACAGCTTCTTGCGCGGTTTTCATACCCGTGTAATGCAGAATTAAATGCGATACCGGTTTGCCAGGAGGGCGCTCATCTTTATTGGGAGATGGCCGCTCTATTACTTTGTCCGAGAGGGTCATGGCAACGGGTCCGATTCGCGCAAGTCTTCAGTCCGTAGGGTCACAATAGCCACACCAACCAATGTGATCGCACTCCCAATCAACATCCGCGCGGTCAATTGATCGCCTAAAAGCAGGTAGCCAAAGAGTATTGTGAAGATTGGTGCGAGAAGTGTAAACGGCGCAAGTACGGTGACCTCATATCGCTGCACCATCCAGTAAAATCCGGCATGTGCTACGAGACTTGACAAAAACGCGCCATAAAAAAGCGTCAGCCAGACATCCCAAGTAGCAGATCGGAACGCTTCGAACTGACCGGTTTCGAATATCAAAGACAATAGGAAAAGCATGGGCGCCGAAACCACAGCGACCCATGCCTGCAACTCAAACACTCCGATCCCATCAATTCGGCGCATCAGGACCATAGCCATGGCGTGGGAGAAGGCCCCTCCAATAGCCAAGGTCAATCCTCCCGCATAGGCCATCACATGGGGGTCGAACGAAAAAAGCATCACCCCACTAAAGGCGAGCAGGATACCGGTCCATCGACGCCATCTGACAATTTCGCCGAGTATGAAGATGGAGAGGATGGTCGCAAAGGGCACCGACAATTGGGCGGCAACGGCAACTGGTGTGACGTCACCTGAAACCGCAAGCCCGGAAAAGAAAAGGGAAAACTCCAACCACCCCACTGTCGACGCAATAGCAACGATCAACAGCATCTTGCCCGAATGCCAGCGCAAAAATGGGATGAGAACGACCGCCACAAGCAAAAATCGAACACACGTGAATATGAGTGGCGGCACAGAATCGAAAGCGACCTTCATGATGACAGGCGCAAACCCCCACAAGAAGGTAATAACGATCATGAACAAGAGATGTGGCAGTGGCATTGGCGGGTCCAAGCTGGCAGGCAGATGGCGGGACTGAAAGAGCGTGCGACGGTGAACTACTCAGCCGCCTCGTTCCCTGACAATCACATCGTAGGCAGCGTTGATCGCCGCTAGCTTCTGGTTCGCCAAGTCCACAAAATCCTCGGGCACGCCCCGGGCAATGAGTCTATCAGGATGGTTCTCATGGACCAAACGACGATAGGCCCGTCGGAGGTCATCGTCCGAGATGCTGCGATCCACCCCTAATACCACGTAGGGATCGGCTTCATCGGGGCCCAGATGGCTGGCCTTGATGCGTGCGAATTCGCCTTCGGAAAACCCAAAGATTTCCGAAACACTTTCCAGATACAGTAACTCATTCTCGTGGAACACGCCGTCCGCTTTGGCGATATGAAACAATCCATCCAAAACGTCTTCGAGTATGCCCGGATTGCTTTTGAACAAATTAGCAATCTGACGTGCATAAGCGTCGTAGCCCGCCACATCCGTGCGGGCAAAGTTGAACACCCTTTCCACATTGCGCAGCTCGGACGATTGAACATCAAACACTTCGCGAAAGGCTTGGACTTCGTCCTCTGTTACAACACCGTCCGCTTTAGCCATCTTTGCGCTCAACGCGATGAAACCAATCGTAAAGGCAACCTGATTCGTGTTGGTCCTCTTCTCAGACTCGCCTTGCGCGGAGCCGTCGAGCCCCAAATGACCAGCCACCGTGGCGATCAGATCGCCCAACGGTCCCGTGCTTGTGACAGCAGAAACGGCGTCGGATATTTTTCCCCAAACAGACATTGCGATATGTCTATCTTATTTCAGCGAGTTTTTCGACTGAGCGCATTGCCTCAGTCGCCGGGCGAATATGAGCCACCGCTTCTTTGCGGTGAGGTATAGTGGGGCCAACTTTGCATGACCTCTCCTGACAAAAAATGGGAATTTTGGATTGACCGCGGTGGCACGTTTACGGACGTTATCGCACGGGATCCGGCCGGAAGCATCACAGTCCAGAAACTTCTTTCGGTAAATCCAGAAAGATACCGGGATGCGGCACTCGCCGGAATCCGGCAAGCCTTAAATGTGTCTG
>JANQMY010000341.1 GCA_028279895.1 Alphaproteobacteria bacterium | reverse complement strand
TCATCATGCTGATCTTCTTCATCGTCACGGCCACCTTTGTGAAGCAAGCCGGTGTAGAGGTGCAGCGTCCGGAAGCCGAGACGGCCATTGAACAAAAGCGGATCGGCATTCTCATTGCCATTACCGACGACGACGAAGTGTGGATCAACAATAAAGAAGTCGATGTACGGTCGGTGAAGTTCGTGGTGGAGAAACTGCACGCGGAAAACCCGCAAGGGGGCGTGGTGATCCAAGCGGATGAAAAATCGGAAGCCGGTATTGCGCTCGACGTGATGGACCAGCTTAAGGAGACAGGCGTTCCCATTGTGGCGATTGCGGCAGAGAAAGGGTAACGACGATGACCGCAGGACGTTTAGTTGTAGGCATCCCCGTCGCAGGACTGATCACCGTCAGCCTGTTTGTCCTCATGATGACCTTGGTCACCTCCGACCAAAAGGCTCCAGAAGAAGTGGGTCCCAATGTGTCGATTGACTTAACGCGCGTAAAGCGTGATGAGGAAACGGCAACCAAAGAACGCGCGGAGCGGCCGGACAAAACCGAAACCCCGCCCCCCCCTCCCCCAAGCACATTTCAGCAGCAGACCCGTACTGCCGACTTTGACACGGGCGGTCTGGATGCCCGCGTCGACATCGACTTCCAAGGATTGAACGTGGCAGCCCCCACCGATGGCGATGCCATTCCGCTAGTGCGTGTGGCTCCAATATATCCTCAGCGGGCGGCATCTCGCGGCACGGAAGGTTGGGTGGTCGTGCAATTCGACGTGCTGAGGTCAGGTCAGGTTGACCCCAAAAGCGTGATTGTGGTGGAAGCGCAGCCGCCGGGCGTTTTTGACCGGGCCGCCATCAATGCGGTGAAACGCTGGAAATACAAGCCCAAAGTGGTGAACGGCGAGCCCGTCCCGCGGACGGGTCTTCAGACCCAGCTCACCTTTGAACTGCAAAACTAAAGCGAGGGGCTGGTCTTTCCGGATGGTGCCGTCGGAAAGGGAAACGAGAGTTAGGTAGGATGCGTAATCATCGTTCGCTTATCGCAACCCCGCTTTCCTTTGTGTCAGCCGAGATGACTATCGGATCGCTTTTGAGAGATCGTCAGGGTGTGCTACGCGCCGTGTGGGTCGGCGCCGGCGCCCCCCAATTGAATAAAGTGCCGGGGTAACAGTCCGAAAAAGCGATGTCGGCCCCGAGACAGCGGATTAGGGTCCAGGAGGTAAAGTAAATGAAGTGGCGGATCGATCAACTTGGCAAAGGCGCGTCTCTGGCGGTGCTGGCCATCTCGGCGGTAGCGTTGTTGTTCGGCGCTCCTCAGCTCTCCGGCAAATCGACGGATGGTGCCTTGGCGCAAGCCCGTGGCGAAGGGTCGGAGTCGGCCAGCGGATCCGGCCGGCGCACCCGTCGGCTCGAACAGTTACGGCCTCAGGTCTTTAAGGTCCTGACCGAAGCGCAAGAGTTGATGGAAGCCAAGCAAAACGCGCAGGCCAAACGCATCCTGCAAAACGAATTGAACAGAGGTGAACTAAACGGCCACGAAACCGCACTGGTTCAGCAATTGCTGGGCGGCCTCTACGCCAATGACGGCGATTTCAAGCAAGCCGCCAACTATTGGGAGCGGGCCGTGAACTCTCAAGCTCTCCCGTTGGGAGCTGAAATCACCCTGCGCGGCCAGCTTGGCCAGGTTTACGTGGCCTTGGGCCAATACCGCAAAGCCATCAGCTATATCAATCAGTGGATTGCCGAGGCCGAGTCCGTACCGCCGGACACCTACTATTTGCTGGCCCTGGCCCATTACAATCTGAAGCAATTCGATTCGGCGCTCAACAATGCTCTGGAGGCGCACAACCGGTCCAAGCCCCAGGTGGTGGAAAAATATATCGACCTGGTCAGCGTGCTTTATCTCCAGCGCGGGCGGTACCGCGATGCACGGCCGTTTACGGAGCTGGGGGTCGCGAATTTCACGGCCCAAAAGAAGTGGTGGACGCGTCTGGCCGCCATCTACAACGAACTCAAACTTGAAAAAGATTATTTCGCCGTTCTGGAGATGATGTACCGCCAGGACATGCTCGACAAATCTGCACAGCTCGAAAATCTGGCCGCATTATACATAACCAACGACACGCCTTATAAGGCCGGCCGGTTGCTGGAGCGCGAGATCAAGGCCGGCCGCGTGAAAAAAAGCAAAGACAATTGGGAAATGTTGGCCAATGCCTGGTCCGCAGCGCGGGAATGGGACAAAGCCGTTCAGCCCCTGAAAAATGCCGCGGCCCTGTCATCCGATGGCGAACTCTATATCCGCCTCGGTCAGACCTATATCAATGACGATGAGTGGCAACAGGCCGAGGCCAACATTAATCGCGGCCTGCAGCGGGGCGGCCTCGATAATGAAGGGCTTGCTTGGCTTCTTCTCGGTATCGCCCGGTACAATTTGGAGAAGACAGACTCCGCCTTGGAAGCCTTCGCCAGATCAACCGATTACGAAGACACCAAGATCGACGCAAAGAACTGGCTCAAGAGCCTCGACCGCGAGAAGAAATATGCCACGTTGATCGCGCGCATCGAACAGGAAGAGAAGTTCAAGGAAATCGAAGAACGCAAGAAGAAGCTCGAAGAAGAACAAGGGCAAAGCGAAGACGAGCAGCAACAGGGATAACGATCGTTAACCCTGTTTCTTCCGCCAACGGAAAAACTTGCAAAAAGCCGCTTCTTCGGAAGCGGCTTTTTTATGCGCTGCGCTTTCATATCGACAACAGAGACGTCTCGCTCGCGCCAACCGCCCGGGCCTGGGCCGCGTGTCCCAAACTGAAACTCATTTCTTAAAATTTGTCACAATTCCACACGAATGAATGTGCCTGACACTGGGCCGTGCGATTCGATCGGCCCCTGGAGTGCATCCGGAATTGCCCCCCGACGTCGCACCGCCCCTGCCTAACCATTTCGTTTTATTGAGAGATTTCAGTTCGTGGCCATCCGCAGGCAGAAAAAAAGGCTGCGGGGCGGCAACTGGCACGCACCCTGCAACCTACGTGGCGAGCCTGACGGAAACAGGCACAAAGGATTAAAGCCAACACCACTATGTTTAAGGAGTCTTACCAAATGTTGAACACGATCAAGAATTTCGCAAACGACGAAAGCGGTGCAACCCTCGTTGAGTACTCGATCCTGATTGCTCTGGTTGCTGCTGCCACCATCACGGCAATCGGCAATGTCGCCGGCATCATCGAAACCCGCTGGGAAACGCTTGAAACCGACCTGGGCGGCTGATCGATCGGACCGGGCTTACTTACAGCAAGCCTAAGAGAGGCGCCGAGGTCTCCCCTCCACTCTGGATGATCTCGGCGCCTTATTTTTTGAACCAGATTGACCGGTTCATCAGGAGAACATTATGCAAAAGATGGCAATAGCTATGTTGGCAGTTGCCTGCCTTCTCGGCGGCGCGTCTGTCTACTTTGTTCGCGGAATGATCGAACAGAACCGCGAAATTGTCGTCAAGGAAGTGGCACCGTCCATGGAGCTGACGAAAATTGTCGTCGCCAACAAAACGTTAAGCTTTGGCGACCAACTCACCAAGGATCTGGTTCGTGTCATTGATTGGCCCGCGAGATCCATGCCCCAGGGCGCATTCAAATCGATCGATGACTTGCTGGGTGACGGCGAGCGTCGCGTTGTGCTGGATGAGATCCAAGCGAACGAACCCGTTTACGCCACGCGCGTTTCCGGTTTCGGCGGCCGGGCCAGTCTTTCCGCCATGATCGGCGAGAAGATGCGCGCAGCCACCATCCGCGTTAACGACGTGAGCGGCATTGCCGGCTTCGTCCTGCCTGGCGATCGGGTTGACGTTCATCTGACCCACGACATCAAGAAAGACGAACTCGTTACCGATCTGTTGATCGAAAACATTCGCGTTCTTGCTGTCGACCAATTGGCGAACGATGAAGCAGAAGCACCGACCGTTGCGAAGGCCGTGACGCTGGAAGTCAGCGGCGAGCAATCGCAAAAGCTGTCTTTGGCGGCAAATGTCGGTTCTTTGAGCCTATCCCTGCGCAACCAGACGGATGCGGTCAGCGGCACCGGACGTACGGTTCGCCTGACGGACCTTCGCACCCGCCCGCCGGGAATTTATGGACCGCAAATCAAAGTGTTCCGCGGTACCGAGTCGAGCAGCATCGACGTGGTACGTGAGAAGAAGACCCGTACTCCCTTCTCTTCTTCCACACCGAAGCGCGACACGCCGGTCTTCAAGCATGCACCGTTGACGGCCCCGACGGGTGGCGACAAGTCCGCCTCCAACGGATCCCAGACGATGGCATCGGCTGAACCCCTGTCGGTTATTCCGCAGGCGCATCAATAGAACTCTGGGCGCGCAATGCGCGCCCAGTCGTTCAATCGGATCTTAATAAAATTCAAGGTAAAAGACCCTGAAAGGATACGGACTATGTTTACCTTTGCGTCACACTTTCCGCCTCACGCGGCACCGGCCCAGCGCCGCGATGCTTCGGTCGGCGGCTTTATCAAGGCACTCGCGTATGTGTCTGTCGCGGCCACCGCTCTCTGGATGGCAGCACCTCACGCCCACGCCGAAACCTCCGCGACCTCGGTTGTTGCTGTTTCCGCAAACGACCATGGCTATGGTGGTGAGTTCTCGGTATCGGTTCAGAAGTCTCAAGTGCTTCGTGTAAATCGTTCCTACAAAGACCTCCTGGTCGGCGACCCGGAAATTGCGGATGTTATTCCGTTGACGGATCGCACGGTATACGTTCTGGGTAAGAGCGTCGGTTCCACCAGCCTCTCGATTTACGGCGAAAACCGCACGCTGATCGGTGTTGTCGACGTGAACGTCACCCACGACGTCCGCGGCCTGAAGCGCCGTCTGCGCGAACTGATGCCCACCGAATACATCTCTGTACGCGATGTGGGTGGTTCGATCACTCTGTCCGGTCAGGTTTCGGACTCCAGCATGGCGGCCCGTGCCGTGAAGCTGGCAGAACGCTATGCGCCTGACGCGGTCAATAACCTGATCTCGGTGAAAGGCAGCCAGCAAGTTATGCTTGCCGTCCGTTTCGCCGAAGTAAAGCGCAGCGCCGCTAAGCAATTGGGCTTCAATACCAACGTTGCCTTTGACGATGGCTCCAGCAGCGCTCAAATCCTGAGTGGTTTCTTGGATCCCACAGCCTTCACCAACGTCCTGACAAGCGTCACCACCGGTAACTTCATGATCGACGCAGCACTCGACGCGATGGAAGAAAAAGGCATCATCACTACGCTTGCAGAACCGAACCTGATCGCCCTGTCCGGCGAAACGGCGAGCTTCCTGGCCGGTGGTGAATTCCCGATCCCGGTTGCAGCCAACTTCGATGACGACGCGACAGTCACCATCGAGTTCAAGCAGTTCGGTGTCAGCTTGGCGTTTACGCCGACTGTGTTGGGCAATGATGTGGTCAACCTGCTGGTTGCGCCTGAAGTAAGTGCTCTTGATGACGAAGCAGGTGTTGTTCTTAACGGTGTGACGGTTCCGGGCCTTTTGACCCGCCGTGCCGAAACCACGGTTGAGCTGCGCCACGGTCAGAGTTTTGCGATCGCCGGCCTGATCATGAGCGACTTCGCCGACAATGTTGACCAGTTCCCGGGTCTGGCGGACACGCCGGTATTGGGCACTCTGCTTCGTAGCGCCGAATTCCAGCGCAACGAGACCGAGCTGGTCATCATCATCACGCCTTACCTCGTCAAGCCCGCTAATGGAGGCGAACTCGCTCTGCCGACGGACAATGTCTACCGTCCGAACGAATACGAGCTGTTCTTCCTCGGCCACGTCGAAAGCCGCATCCGCAAAATGCGCGACGGTGAGTACACCGACGCCGGCTTCCAAATGGGCGGCCTGGACGGTCAATTCGGTCACATCGTTCCGTAAGAACGACCAGCAATACAGATGAGGTTCAAAATGAAAACGTCTCTCGTAACTCTCTTCGCAGCAAGTGCAGTCCTTCTTGGCGCTTGCAGCACCAACGGCGTCGTTTGCAAAAACGTCCTGTGCAGCACCACCGATACCGAAGCGGTTCATGGTGCAGCGGTTCGGCAGAACATGGAAGTTCACATTGCCAAAGACATCGCCGTACAGCCTGCTTCCTCCCAATCCTTCAGTGGTGAGAAGGCGGCGAAGGCCATCGACCGGTACCATCGTGGCGAAGTCACTGAACTTGAGAATGTCAATGTCAGTGAAATCGAGGTCGGTGATAAGTAAGCGTCAGTCCGCTTAATCCTTCCTTCGCTAATCCAAAGGGCCCGCTTCGGCGGGCCCTTTCCCGTTTTGAGACAGCGAAATTGGATCGGGTTGATACGAAACACACTTAACACATCATGAACGCCAAACCTCAAATTTTGTATCAAATTGAGAGAAAATCCTTGGACTGATTTTTGCAGCTTGACCAGGGCTATTTCAGCCCCCGACAGATCGCCACACGTTAGGCAGCGGTTATGGAATAGCTGGTATTGGTAACCAGTTGAGAGCGATGACGATGAAAACCAAAGCCATAGCAGCGATCCGCCCCACATCGATTGCGGAAGACCTGACGGCCCACGCCGCTGCATTGAACGACGTGGAGCTCCAAGTATCCGTCTGCGAACCGATGGATTTTATTGCTGAGGTGGATCTGACCATCTTGCCGCCCATCGTTATAGTAGAAGTCGACCTCGACCAACTGGATCAGATCCGCGCCCTTGAGGGACTGATCAGCCGCTGCGGTCAAGCACACGCCGTGCTGGTCACCTCCGAAAACGCATCCTTGGCTCAGATCCGCCAACTGATGCGCATGGGTGTGATCGATTTCATTCCTCAGCCGGTCAATGCCGCCGACCTGAATGCGGCGATTGAACATGCCGTTCAGAAGACCAAGCCCCAAACGCAGCGGTCCAACGCCCGCGGAAAGATCGTCTCGCTGATGAGAAGCTGTGGCGGGTCGGGTGCAACCACCTTGGCGATCGAATTGGCGGCAAGTTTGGCCAAAGACGAGAAAAGCGAAACGGCCTCGGTCGCCTTGCTTGATTTCGACATTCAAAACGGCAACGTGGCTATTGCACTGGATCTAATGCCCAAGGTCACGCTGCTCGACATTCTGGAGTCCCCGTCGCGGCTCGACACGGCTTATCTGAAAGGGTCCATGAGCCGGCACAAATCGGGCGTCGACGTACTGGCAGCCCCTTCGGAAATCATCCCGCTGGAGGGTATGACCGAAGAAACCGCACGCACGATCCTGTCCATCGCCCGACAGGAATACGACTATGTGCTGATCGACATGCCGTCCACATGGACCAGTTGGACCGCCGCCGTCATGGACGAAAGCGACGTCAATTTCCTCGTCATGCAATTGAACGTTGTTGCCATTCAACGCGTGCTGCGCAATCTGCATACGGCCAAGGAGCAGGGTCTCGACGACAAGAAGATTGCCGTCATCGCCAACCGCATCAGCAAGGGCATTGGTTTTTCCGGCGCAGATCGCGTCAAGGAATTCGAAACCGCGCTGAAGCGCCCCATCGAATTTACGGTACGGAACGACTTCAAGTCCGTCTCAGCCGCCCGCGATCGGGGCGTCCTGACCCGGGAAATCGCACGCAAATCGGTTATTGGCCAAGACGTCGAGCGTATCAAAGAAGCGCTGCTCGAACGCTTTGGTTCTGAAACATCGGTCGCACTTTCGGCCTAGGGAGAATTGAACATGTTACAGAGATTTCGGTCTTCGAATGGGCAATCGAGCCCGGTTCTAAAATTCCGAGGCGACCGTCCGGCCGATCTTCCGGAAAGCGAGGAACGCCAAGATCCTCAGATCGACGTGCCGGTGCAGGTTAAGGAAGAAACGCCGGAGTATGTCGATTTCGAGCGGTCGGCGGATTACGTCGATCTGAAGGTGCAATTGCACCAGGAACTCCTGTCCATGATCAATCTCGGCGCCCTCGAGAAACTGACGGAAGCCGAGGTGCACTCCGAAATCGGTGAAATGGTCAGCGAGCTGCTGGCGCAAAAGGAAACGCCGCTCAATACGACGGAGCGCACCCAATTGGTACGCGATATCGTCGACGAAATCTTGGGGCTGGGACCCATCGAGCCGCTGCTGAAGGACCCATCCGTCGCCGACATCATTATCAACACGCACAATCAAGTCTATGTAGAACGGAGCGGCAACCTGGAACTCACCAGGGTGAAATTTAAAGACAGCGCCCACCTGTTGCGGATCATCGACAAGATCGTCACCGGCGTCGGACGCCGGATCGACGAATCTCAGCCAACCGTGGATGCGCGCTTGCCTGACGGGTCACGCGTGAACGCCGTGATCCCGCCGGTCGCTGTGGATGGGCCGCTGGTCTCCATTCGTAAGTTCTCGGCCAATCCTCTCACGATCGATCGCTTGATCCAGTTTGATGCGTTGACGGAGGAAATCGCGGAGATCCTGCAAGGCATCGTGAAGTGCCGCCTTAACGTGCTGATTGCCGGCGGTACCGGTACCGGTAAAACGACGATGCTCAACGCCTTGTCCAGCTTCATTGGCGAAAATGAACGGATCGTGACCATTGAGGACGCGGCCGAACTTAATCTGCAGCAGCCCCACGTGGCCCGCATGGAAACCCGTCCGGCCAATCTGGAGGGCCGCGGCATGATCGACCAGCGAGAACTGGTTCGAAACTCTCTGCGGATGCGCCCGGATCGCATCATCGTCGGCGAATGTCGTGCCGGGGAAGCGTTCGACATGTTGCAGGCCATGAACACCGGTCACGACGGGTCCATGACCACAATTCACGCCAACACGCCCCGCGACGCCATGAGCCGTCTCGAACAGATGATCGGGATGACCGGCATGGACCTGCCCATGCGTTCCATGCGCGCTCAAATCGCATCAGCCATCGATGTGGTTGTGCAGATTAAGCGTTTCTCGGACGGTAAGCGGCGCCTGATCAGTCTGACGGAAGTCACCGGCATGGAAGGTGACGTCATCACCATGCAGGAGATCTTCCGCTTCAACCAAACTCATGTGGATGAGGACGGTCAGACCCGGGGTGAGTTTCTGCCGTCCGGAATCCGGCCCGACTTCCTGGATCTCTTCGAAACGCGCGGTATCGAGGTACCGGAGCGGATCTTCGACAACCGGTCCCTCTAGTAAGGAACGCCAAGATGAGCGATACCGTTCTCTATCTCATTTACGCGGGCATCTTTATCGGCGTCCTTCTGGCGGTCGAGGGTCTTTTCTACTTTGCCCGTTCCATGACCGACGGCCACGAGCGCCAGGTCAATCGCCGCATGCGGATGCTGTCGAAATCACGCGACGGCCGCCTCACGCTTCAGCGGCTGCGCCGTGAAGAACAAGGCGACTTCTCAAAGCGCCTGGCGTCGATCCTACCTTCACTGGAAAATTTGATCGCCAGTTCCGGCTTGATGATCACCACAACCCGACTTTTCGTTATGATGGGGATCACCGCATGTGCAGTTTTCGCCGCACTTCGGTTGTTCGTTATCTTGTCCGTCGGGGGCAGTCTTTTACTGGCTATTCTTGCGGGCTTTGCGTTGCCGTACTTGTACCTGGTCTACCTACGCGAGCAGCGCCTTAAGAAGTTTGTCACCCAGTTGCCGGATGCCATGGAGTTGATGGTTCGCAGCTTGAGCGCCGGACACCCTGTGCCCGTGGCCATAGAGATGGTCGCCAAGGAGATGCCGGACCCCATCGGTACTGAGTTCGGTATGGCCATCGATGAAATGACCTACGGCCTCGAGTTTGAGACGGCTCTAGAAAACATGCTGGTCCGCATACCTAATCTGGACCTGCGCATGTTGGTCATCGCCATCAATATCCAACGGTCTACGGGTGGTAACCTGTCCGAGATCCTGTCCAACTTGTCCAGTGTCATTCGTGGCCGGTTCACCATGGTTGCGAAAGTGAAAGCCGCCTCCGCCGAGGGGCGTATGTCCGGGATCTTCGTGGGCTCGCTGCCGGCCGTTTTGGGTGTCGTTGTGCACACGCTGAACCCCAACTACTTCGGGGCCATTTGGGACGATCCTTGGTTCTTGCCGATGATGGCGTTGATGGTCGGCTTGCTTGCCACCGGCGCTGTGACCATTTGGCGTTTGGTCAACTTTAAAGTCTGAAGGAGCTGCCTGCGATGACTGAGTTTATGAGCACAGGCGCTGGTACAGCCGTTCTCTTCGTGACCGTGACGGCCGCCATTATGATGGTTTTCGGCGCGGTCTGGATGCTGCTCGGACGCAGTGACCTTCAACGCCGTTTGGGCGACGTGACCGAACGCCGCGAACCCACCGTAGTGGGTAGCGGCGGCACCCTCCGCCAAGCTGACGACAGCCTGCCTTTCGAAGACTTCACGAAGCGCATCAGCAAGTCGTTCGGCCCTAAAGACGAAGCGTCGCGGAGCGAAGTTCATAGCCAATTTGCCCAAGCCGGCTTCTATCACTCGCGAGCCGCGGAATACTTCTATGCCTGCCGGATCGTGGCGGCCGCCCTGTTTCCGATTTTAGGCGTTATGTTCCTTCCGTATGTCGTCGGTGACGTCACTACAAACACGCTGGCTCTGACGATCTTCGTATCCGCGATCGTCGGTTTTTATGCTCCGGGCTATTATCTGTCCCGCCGCATCCGCGAACGGCAGCAGGCCGTGCGGGAAGGTTTGCCCGACGCCCTGGACATTCTACTGGTCTGTGTGGAAGCAGGCGCCAGCTTGCCGATCGCCATTCAAAGAATGTCCGACGAGATGAAAGACGCCTACCCGGTGCTCGCCAAGGAATTCTCGCTGGTGTCTTTGGAACTCAAGGCCGGCAGTGGCCGCGCCAAGGCCCTGAAAAACCTGGCCGAGCGGGTGAATATCGAAGAAATCAGGTCTTTGGTAACCTTGTTGGTGCAATCTGAAGCCCTCGGAACCAGTATTGTGCAAACCCTGCGGGTCTACTCGTCCGAGATGCGGAGTAAACGGTTACTGAAGGCTGAAGAACAAGCGAACAAACTGCCGGTAAAGATGGCGTTGCCATTGATGCTTTTCATCTTACCAGCGTTGATGATCGTTATTCTCGCCCCCGTTATCATCCGTATGGTACGAGTCGTCCTTCCTGGCATGGCCGGATAAGGCCGGTAAGCCAAGATCCCGCAGGCTTCGAAGGGAGTCGAACGGATCATGGTGTCGTCGATCATTGGGCTGAATAATCTGGGAGTATCTCGTAAGAGCATCCGATCGGGTCTCGCCGTGGCGATGTGCACCGCATTCGTTGCCGGCTGCGCGGCAGTCCCCAAAGAACCGACGGATGTTGAGATTGGCGATCTGCTCAAACAGACCCAGTCTCTGACACCGGAACAGCAAGAGCTGATTTCCGTACAGGCCAACCGGGCCTTTCGCGCAGGCGACCATCAAACCGCCATTCAGAAGTATTCCCAACTGATCAATGCGGGCAACGAAGACCCTGAAATTCAGTTGGGCTATGCGGAATCTTTGTTAGCGACGCAACAACTCGATCAGTCGATGGTGGTTTTCAAACGGCTCGAGAAAAACACCGACTACAAAGCCAAGTCTCTTCAAGGCCAAGGCATCGTTCACGCACGGACGCTGGCCATGGACGAAGCCAAAGAAGAACTGAACCTAGCTGTGGAGCTTGATCCCGAATTGTGGCGTGCGTGGAACGCGCTGGGGCAAATCGCGGATATCGAAGAGGATTGGGAAACCGCCACGCTGGCCTATCAAACAGCGTTGGCCATCAATCCACGATCGGTGGCAACGGTAAACAATCTGGGCATGTCCGCGCTGTTGCAGGGTAAACTTGATGCGTCTCTTGCCTCGTTCGAGAAAGCGCTGGAGATTGATCCGAGCTCGGAAATTGTTCAACGCAATCGCCGGCTGGTGTTGGCCATGCAAGGCAAATATGGTGAAGCGTTGCGCGGCGCCTCACCGCAGCAAATTGCCCGGGAACTTAACAATGTGGCCTTTGTCGCCATGCATCGCGGCGATCACTCCGAAGCGCGGCAGTTGCTGGACCGCTCCATTGACGCAGCCGACACCTATTACGACAAGGCGGAACAAAATTTGGAGCAGCTCGACCATTTGAGCGACGACTGAACGTCAGCCATCGAATCCCCGCCGCATGGCGGTCACCACAGCCCGGGACCTCCTGGGCTGTTTTTTTGCCTGAATCGGCCCATGACACCCCGCCCTGATCGTCATAAATGCTAAGGTTTCTGCGGCTGGGGGTGCCGGCATTCAATCGGACATGCGATCAGCCGACTTGCCGAGGTGCCGTTTCTCGTTGATTTTTTGCAATCTTGTGTTATTATTACCTCTGCTGTGCTCAATTTAAAAAGAGAGAAAAATCTCATGAGCCTTTGGGAGGAGAATAAAGCACGGCGCCGGGCCCAGATTCTGGCCGCGGCGCGGGAACTCATTGGCGAAGGTGGCATGAGCGCCCTCACCATGAGAAAGCTTGGGGAACGCGCGAAAGTCAGTGTTCGCACCATCTACAATCTGATGGGTTCCCAGAGCGATATTTTGCGGGCGGTGATTGCAAAGCCCATGAGCGAGATGCTCGAAGCGGTGTCGGCCGTTCCTCAGAATGCCCCAATCGAGAAGCTCGATGCGATCGTAAGCGTGTCCATCGGGCAGTTTGTCCGTCAGCCCAAAGTGCTGCGGGCAGCGGTTGCGGCATCGTACCATTTACCGGGTTACAACTGGCACGACTGGGTTAAGTCCCAAGCCATTCCCCTGTTCCGGGAATGTATTGAGGACGCGATCAAAGATGATCTGCTAACAGATCAACTGTCACCGGAGATCCTGGCGGAAAATATTTTCCATGCGACCAACAAGGCCTTCACCGATTGGACGCAAGGAAATTCTTCCGACGCACATTTGCGGGTGCAAGCCATGTCGGCGCTGTATTTGCCGTTGCTCGGAGTCGCGACGGAAAAATCTCAGGCACGCATATTGGAGAGACTGAAGTCGCTCGACAATCTGCGCGCCACTCAAGCCCGCGCCGCTTAGCACCGGTTAAAAGAACTTGGTAGTGGCTGCCGCGTCTATTGCGCGGCAAGCCCTGCCACGACCAATTGGACAAACTGGTCCTGATTGATGAACCCCGGCGGCCACCCCAGACCCAGATTTGCCAGTGGCTTCTGCGCGACGATTTCTTCAGCGCTCAGCCCTTGATCCATCAGCAGCTTAATTGCATCGCGGACTTGGATAAGCTTGTCCCGTGTCGCCGCGAGATCAGCTTTTGACGCCAGGGGCCCGTGCCCGGGAATAATTTTGGTTTCGTCGTCGCTCATCTCCAAAATGGCATTTTGCGCGTCGATCACGCCATTGACATTGCCGCCGCTTGAAAAGTCGATGAACGGGTAGAGGCCGTTGAAGTAGATATCGCCCGTGTGGACCACGTTGCCTTCTTCGAATTTGATCACCGCATCGCCATCCGTGTGCGCGTTGGCCAAATGTGTGGCCTTCACGGTCTGGTCATTGAAGTGGAAGGTCACGTTCTCTGAAAAGGTGACCACCGGCAGGGCATCCGGTGGCGAGGCCGGCTGGGTGCGGCCGAGCGCTTCCATGACCTGATCGATACTCATGCGCCGGCGCACATTGTCGTGCGCCATGATCACAGCGCCTGCCTTGCCGAAATTCTCGTTACCGCCCGTGTGATCGAAATGCCAATGCGTATTGAGCACATAGGAAACCGGCTTGTCGGTCAACTCGGCAATTGCCGCGTTGATTTTATCCGACAGCGGAGCATATTGGTCGTCGATGAGAAAGACGCCGTCAACGCCGATAGACACACCAAGATTACCCCCCTGCCCGACCATCATGTAAAGGCCATTGCCCAGATCGGTGGTGGTAATCTCCACATTCTCAAAGTCTTGGGCAAGCGCGGCAGTTCCGGCCATCGCCGCCATCGCCACGCACACCGCAACCCGTCTCCACCCCATCGAACGAATCCCTCGCTGCTGTTGTTTTCTGCCCCCATAAGGCCATAACTGCGCTAGGTTGGCAACGGAACTGCAAAGGGGATCATCCCCGGGAATTAGCAGTGGATAGGCCGAACTTAAGCGGTCTTTTGCAAGGAACAGGCGCGTTCGCCCCCAGCCATACCGTCAAACAGCAGGCCGGCGATCTCCATTTGAAATGAGGAGGTGATCTCGAAGGCCTCCTCCTCTTCGGGATAGAACGGCCGGAAGCTGCGCGTGTTCGCCACAGAGCGTGGCCCCCAGGCCGGTAGCTCGAAATGGCGGGTTTTCGTGATCGCCAAGAACCCGCTTGCGCAGTAAAGGGCGGGCAGCCCATCTAGATGTTCAGGCTTCTTTTTCATCTGCACATAGTCGCGTAGGCGCCCCGACGCGTCACATTCGAACATTTTATACGGGTGCTGGCTGACGGGCACGACCGACAAAACGGAATCCACATCCGAGGTCAGCAATTTGATCGCCTGATCGATCCGGTAAGCTCGGCGGAAGGGACATGCCGGGGACAGGTAACACACCGCATCCGGCACGTACCCATCGTGGTGCTTCACCCAATCCAGCGCGTGGCGCACGATGTCGGTCGGACAGGTTTGCCGGCTGGACATGGACACTGGACGTACGAATGGCGCTTCGGCACCGAAGCTCCGCGCGATATTGGCGAGGCTCGGCTCGTCCGCCGATACGATCACCCGGTCAAGATTGGATCCCAAGGCGGCGTTGATGGTATGGGCGATAAGGGGGTGGTGGCCGACAGAACGAATGTTGCGCATCCTGTTCTCGTCGGACCCGTAGAGGGCTGGGATCAACCCCAAAATTCTCATGAAATGCTCTCCTCACAGAACAAAAACTCGGTGTGCACAGCCCCCCACACCGCTTGGTAACCATATAAGCAAGCGCTTTAGGTCTTGTTAATTTTGGTGACCAAATTGTATCTATCTTGAAAAAGCCGCGCGGGTCAGGGCGCAAGGTCGAACAGGTCGCCAAATCCCGAAGGCGCATGCGGCCCGACGATAAGCTGCTCCAAAATGCCGACCCCGCTTGTGCGCAATCCGCCTGGCCCTGTAAGGTCGGCCGTGCAGAATGCCTGAATGTGGTTGTTCGCCATATCGCCATCATCCAAATCGGCGGTGGAGAAAGAATCGTGCGCGACCTCCAACTCACCATGGAACCGGCCATGCCCCCATTCCGGATGGCCGTAGCCGATACCATGCATGTAGAAATGCCATTGGGGCGTCAATTCGACGGTGTAATCTCCACCCTCGAAAGACTGTGTACGAATAATTGCCGACTTTGCGTGACGCGTTTTGGATTGGAAAGCGACCTCGGCCGTGGCATCTCCGCCGATCGGCGCATCGCCCAGCTTATGGACAACCGATTTCCGGTTCCAGGGCCGGCCTTCGCCGTCTTCGTTGGCATGAAAGAACATGACGAAGTCGTCGAAATTGAGCGGCGACCATAACCAATAGAATTGAGGCAGAGCAGCCGGTGCCTGGGGCTGCGGGTCCGGCGCCCCGATGGGGCGCACCCCCCACGATCTGTCGCGGGTGCCGCGCACGGTTTCGGGCGTCACGTCGACGCGCTGGCCATTCAAGCTTACATACCCTTCATAACTGCCGTTCTGGGTCAGGCGGGTATAATCCATAAAGGCGCGCGGACCGTTTCGAAACGTAAAGCGCGGCTCCTTGATGGCATCTGCGCGCTTAACAAAAACCAGATCCGCTTCGATCCCACGGTCCGGTGCGTTAATCAGTAGCCTGAGCTTAGACAGAGGTTCGACCACCTGGACCTGTATGGGACCCACCGAGAGATCCATGCGCTCCATGTGCAAAATGCGCGACGCCCGCAGATTGGTCTGCACACCGTCCGCCACAATCGAAAACGACGCATCGATAATATTAAGGTGCGGATAAACCCCCATGGCACAGGCAAAAAACAATGATCCGTCCGGCGTGTAACCGTTAAAGAAGTAACGATCATAAAAGTTGCGATCCGTCCCGGAGACGGCGATCGGATCCGGTGTCTGGTGGATCGGAAAATCGTCCGCCTTAGTCAGAATGGGTTCGTTGTCTATCATGTGTCCTACGCCAATTGTTCCGTGGCATACGCCGTAATGCCTTTGTAGTCGGCCTTGCCGTTGGGCGCGCGGCCCAACGTGTCTTTAAAAAGCACCCGCTTGGGCACTTTGTATCCGGCCAGGCGCTCGCGCACGAAATCTCGCACGACCGACTCGTCACACGCGACACCCGCCACCGGCTGCACCACAGCCGTCACCGCCTGCCCCCATTTTTCGTCGGGCAGACCGACCACTAACGCGTCTTCAATATCCGGAAATTCCTTCAACACTTCTTCTACTTCTTCCGGATAAACCTTTTCGCCGGCCGTGTTGATGCACACGCTGCCCCGTCCCAAAAGCGTCAGCGTGCCGTCGGTTTCCACAGTGCACCAATCCCCGGGGATGGAATAACGTTCCCCATTGATGGTTTTGAACGTCTTGGCAGATTTTTCCGGATCCTTGTAATAGCCCAGCGGAATGGCGCCACCGCGCGCAATGAAGCCCGCTTCGCCGCTGCCCGGCGCGACTTCCTTGCCTTCGGGCGTGAACACTTTGCATTTGTCGCCAATGGCGAATTTGGCCGTCTTCACCTCGCCCTCAGCCGTCATGATCGAGCTGCCGAAGCCGATGGCTTCCGACGACCCAAAGGAGTCCACCAACATGGCGTTGGGCATGTAGTTCAGCAGGCCGCGCTTGACCTCCATGCTCCACATCACGCCGGAAGAAATCATGGACTGAAGGGACGACACATCATATTTGCCGGGCGCGCCGTCCAGCACTGCAAGAATAGGCTTGGCGAAGGCGTCCCCCACAATCGCAAGGTTTGTAACCTTGTGCCGATCGATGGCGGCGCACAGCTCTTCCGGGTCGAAATGCTGTGTGTTCTGAAGCGTGATGATGGTGCCGCCGTTGATCATGGCCGCCAGCGCCGTAAACAAGCCGGTACCATGCATCAGAGGACACGCCGGTATCTGCCGCGCGTGCACGCCCGTCTCCCCGACGCTGGCCAGGAACTGGTCCCAATCTTCCGGTGCGGGCCCCAACGCGCGCAGCCCGTCGAGTTGCGCTTCCCGCAAAACGCCTTGGGGCCACATCACCCCTTTGGGCATGCCTGTGGTGCCACCTGTATAAAGAAACAGCAAATCGTCCGGCGACCGCTCGATATTGAGGGGCGCGCCGTCGCCCTCGGCCACGACCGCTTCATAGGCCAGCGCGTTCGTGGGCGCGTCACCTTCATTGGACGGCACTTCGATCCACGTCTTAACCTTGGGCAGATCGCCGCGCAGCGCGTCCACCTGCTCCCGAAAATCGGATTCGTAGACCACGGTCTGGGCGTCGGAATTGTCGAAGATATAGGCGAGTTCGTGCGCTTTATAGCGGTAGTTGACGTTTACATGCGTCAGCCGGCCTTTGAGACAGGCTGCAAATGTTTCCATATAAGCAGGGCGGTTGCGAAGGTAGAAGCCCACCTTGTCGCCGGTCTCGGCACCGTTGTCCCGCAATGCCCGCGCCAAATTGTTGGATCGCCGGTCGAAGTCCCGCCAGGAGATGACACGGTCGCCGTGGATCAGCGCCGGATTGTCTGGGGGCACCACACCCGTCAACCGGTCCAACATATCGCCGAAATTCCACTCCATGGTGCCTCCTTGACCGCGGCAAACGCTTTGCGCGCATGTTTCAGCCGATTCTACCGGGCTTTGTCCGCGCTCCTTGGCGGCACGCGGGATTTCGTTTGTTATGTTTCGGCAAGGTGACTAAAGTCTGGCCAAAATTCAACACAGAAATGGCGGGACAGTATGTCAGATCAAAAACCAAGTATTGCAGTTCTCGGCGGCACCGGAGATTTAGGGGGCGGCCTTGCCCGGCAATGGGCAAAAGCCGGTTACACGGTGATCATCGGGTCCCGCTCCGCGGAAAAAGGGATCGCGGCTGCCGACGCCCTAAAGTCCGAATTTCCCGATGCCGATATCAGCGGCGGCGACCTGGTCGAGACGTCCACCAAAGCCGACATTGTGGCCGTCACCGTGCCTTACGCCCATCACGGCGCGACCCTGGAACAAATCAAAGAAGCTGTCCAAGGCAAGATCGTCATCGACACCACGGTTCCGCTGCGCCCACCTAAGGTGGGCCGGGTCCAATTGCCGGCGGCGGGGTCTGCAGGCAAGGAGGCCCAGGAGCTTTTGGGCGAGAACGTTCGGGTGGTCTCCGCCTTCCAGAATGTGGCCGCCCACCATCTGCAGTCCGATCACGAGGTGGACTGCGATGTGCTGGTGGCGGGCGACAATGTGGACGCGCGGGAGACCGTCATCGGATTGGCGGCGGCGGCCGGCATGAAGGCTTGGCACGCCGGGCCGATCGACAATGCGGCGGCGGCAGAAGCCCTCACATCGATCCTGATACAGATTAACAAGCGGGAAAAAGCCCATTCCGGCATCCGCATCACACTTGGCAAATAGCCGAACGGTCGCGCCGTGACGGAACCGGCCGAGCTTCGCCTCATCGCCCTGCGGAATTTCCCGCTGGTGAAGCCGCAAGACGATCTACAGAGCGTCATTACACAAAGCCTGGCGGACAATCAGGTGACCTTGGAAAATGGCGATGTTCTGGTGCTCGCCCAGAAAATCGTCTCCAAGGCAGAAGGGCGCCAAGTCAAATTGGCTGACGTCACGCCCTCACCACAGGCGGTCGAACTGGCCAAAAGCACCGAAAAGGACCCGCGCTTGGTGGAGCTGGTGCTTCAGGAATCAAACGAGGTCGTCAAGACGCGAGGTCCGGTGCTGATCGTCGAACACCGCCTCGGATTCGTGATGGCCAATGCGGGAATCGACCAATCCAATATCACCCATGGCGGCGACAATGACAGCGCGTTGTTGCTGCCGGTCGATCCTGACGGATCGGCCGCCCGCCTCAGGGACGGTTTGCAGAAGGAACACGGACGAAAACTGGCGGTCATCATCAATGACAGCGTCGGACGCGCATGGCGCATGGGCACAGTGGGGCTTGCAATCGGCGTCGCGGGAATCGACCCTCTCTGGGACCGCCGGGGCGACCAAGATTTGTTCGGCCGGACCTTAGAGATCACCGAAGTGGGGCTCGCCGATGAAATCGCCGCCGCCGCCAGTTTGCTGATGGGCCAAGGCGACGAAGGCACGCCCGTCATCATCGTACGCGGCGTGGATTATCGGTCGGCGGATCGGGGCATCTCGCCTGTGCTACGCGATAAAGAATTTGATTTATTCCGATGACGGATAAACAGCGTCACATTCTCGCTCTTTGCGGCGGTGTCGGCGGCGCCAAGTTGGCGCTTGGACTGTCTCATATGCTTGCGCCGGGCGGTCTCACCATCGTGGCCAATACCGGCGACGACTTCGAGCATTTGGGGTTCCACATTTCGCCGGATGTGGACACGGTCATGTATACGCTGAGCGGTCTTGCCAATCCCGCCACGGGATGGGGACGCGACGGCGAAAGCTGGAGCTTCATGGAAAGTCTGCGCGCGTTTGGCGGAGAAGACTGGTTTCAGTTGGGCGACAAAGACCTGGCAACCCATGTGGAACGCACACGCCGCCTGCGTGCCGGGCTGCCGCTCAGTGAAACCACCGCCACACTATGCAAAGCCGTGGGCATTCACCATACGGTAACGCCGATGACCGACGGGCGCGTGCGGACCGTGATCGAAACGCCCCATGGCCCCCTGGCCTTTCAGCATTACTTCGTGCGCGATAAGTGTGAACCGGTGGTCACAGGCTTCGATATCAAAGGGGCGGCCACGGCAAGCCCGGCCCCGGCGTTTCAACGGGCGCTGGACGATCCGGCCCTTTCAGCGATCGTTCTGTGTCCGTCCAATCCGTTTGTCAGTATCGATCCGATTCTGACCCTCAAAGGCGTGCGCGAGGGCCTGGAAAAAACCGATGTACCGATCATTGCCGTGTCGCCCATCGTGGGGGGAAAGGCAATCAAAGGGCCGGCAGCGAAGATGATGGCGGAGTTGGGCCTGGCGGTTACAACCCGCTCGATCGCGCAGCATTACGCCAGTTTTCTTAATGGTATCGTTATTCACGACGAAGACGCCGCCGAGGAAGAGAGTTTACGAAGCGTCTGCCCCCATGTATTGGTGACCAATACGGTGATGAAGTCCCTGGAGGATAAGAAACGTCTTGCAACAGACGTTCTGGACTTTGCAAAAAAGATCTAGCCGGGAACAAGGGAAACCCTTCCATGTGGGCCGTCGTACCCATCAAGAGCTTCGACAACACCAAGTCGCGCCTGCAGCATCTACTGTCCGCGGAAGAGCGCGCCCAGCTTTCCAAATTGATGTTGCAGGACGTTCTATCCGCCCTTTTGGCCGCAGACGGGGTATCGACGGTCTCGGTGGTCACGCCCAACCACGAGGTCTCGGCCTTTGCCGCTGCGTTGGGAGCGGACACCATCGGCGACGACGGAACCAAGGATTTGTCCGGCGCCGCCATGGCAGCCGCCCATTTTCTCACGGTCGAAGGCGTCCCCGCCATGCTGCTGATCCCGGCCGACGTGCCTCTGGTTCAGGCAGCCGACATCGACCGGGCGATTGCGGGCCATCCGCCGGCACCGGCGCTGACTCTGGTTGAGGCGAGCGAGGATGGCGGGACGAATCTGCTCATCTGCAGTCCGCCCGAAATCATCCCCTTCCGCTTCGGTAAAAACAGCTTCAATCTACACAAAAATGAGGGGAAATTGGCCGGCATTGCCGTTCAAACGCCGGATTTGCCCCGTATTGCGTTGGATATCGACCGGCCGGAGGACTTGGAGGTCTTGTGCAAAAATGGCGGGGGCGGGCGCAGCGCTGCCTTCGTCACAAAACTGGAAAAAGAAGGCCGGTTCGTGCCATCTTAGCGCCGGGAGCGTCGAG
>JANQMY010000299.1 GCA_028279895.1 Alphaproteobacteria bacterium | reverse complement strand
ATCTTTCCATGGTTCGAGACGGCGCTTTGGCGCCTCCTCACCATGAGGTTTTGTTATATTTCCTCACCCTGAGGAGGGCCGATAGGCCCGTCTCGAAGGACGAAAATGACTTTTTCAGCAGACTGCTATAGCGTTTTTCCAGGTGAAGTGGAAGCCGGTTCACCGCCCAAAGTCTATTGGCGGAAACGCGCAAAACAAAAAGTCTGGAGCCGTTTTGTGTTTCAATTAAAACCAAAACGGCTCTAGAACCGCCTTATGAATTCGGCTTCAGCAGTTTCTTGCCCCAGGCACGCAGGGTGACCTTCCCGTAGGAAAGGACGGACGGGCGGTGCGCGGCGAAAGGCACCCAAACCGACGGGGTAAGCCATTCCGCATCCTCGGTTTCGACCGCAACCTGCTCGAAAATATCGGCGCAGAAGTTCAGGCCGAGCGCGCGCGACAACGTATTCAACGCCTCCAAATAAGATGGATCCCGCCAACGCGGATTGCCCATCAGCGCGGGAGAGTAATCAATGCCGTCGTCGACTTCGTTGGCCAGCCTCATGATCATAAGGTCCCGTGCGTGCCCGTTCGGCAGCGCGTTTAGCTGCGACGCCCATTCCTTGACGCGCTGGGGGCTAAACTCAAACTCCGTGTACCCATGAATAAGGGCCTCCACCTCGTCTCCCAGTTGAGCGCGGAGCCACCGCCGGTGCCTTTTGCCCGCCCCGCTGGCGCCTGAGGGGAAGCAGCCATGGTCATAGGCGGCATGGTTGAGCCCGGCGCGTATAACGGTCAGCGGTTGGTTTTCATGAATCAGAGCGCTGGCGGTCCCCACCAGATGCGACAGAAAGGGTTTGCCGCTGTGCCGCGTCAGCGCACCATGAAGCTGGCAGGCGGCGCCGTAGTCGCGCCGCAGAGTGAGAATATCGTCGGCCGCGTAGCCCGCCTTCCGCGCCTGGCGAAACAATTGCATATTTGTTTGAGCGATGTGCATGGCCGCCGTCACCTATCGTTTCCCATGTCGGCGCGCGCCGCCGCCTCCCATTCGGTCAGGAAGTGCATGACCTCCAGCGAGTCCGACCACCGGGGCGACGGCCGCGGGGCTTCCGTCAATCCTTTGGCCAGACAGTCTTCCACCAAGCGGGCCTGATAATAGAACGCATCCTGTGGCGCGGGTATGACGATGCGTTCGGGCGGTTGCCCGTGCGCCGCGATCTCAAGCACATTGTCGCCGCCGCGCGGCAGCCACGGATTGGTGACAAATCGCAACGTTCCCGCATCGCCCACAATATCGAAATGATGATGCATGCCATAGCTGTCCGTGGAGTGAAGCGTGGCCAGCACGCCGTTCCCGAAATGAACCGTGACCGCGGCATCGCAAATGTTGCCGTCGGCGTTTGCATTGCCCCGCGCCGTCAGCGTGCGCTTTGCAAACGCGTCGGGCCCGAAAGCGGATTGCATGATCAACTGCAACAGCGACGCGGGATAACAGCCGATGTTGTAAAGCGTGCCGCCACCCTCCGCGTTGACCACATCTTTGATGTCGGCGGCATAAGCGCCGGAGATGGCACGGATGGTGCCGAGCCTCGGGTCCGACAGCAGCGGCACCAAGGCAGCGTAGAGCGGATGGCTGAGATACATCAGCCCTTCCACGAAAAATACGTTGTGGGTTGTGACGCTATCAATCAGCGCTTGTGCGTCCGCATAGGTTGTGGTGAGCGACTTTTCCGATAACACGGCTTTGCCGGCGCGGGCTGCGTCAGCCACAGCAGGCAAGTGCGCATGATTGGGAAGTCCCACATACACCACGTCGATGTCACCATCACTCAGCGCGTCGTCATAGCTGGTGTAGCGCCGGACGATCCCGTGATCGGCGGCAAAGGCTTCGACACGCTCCGACGAGCGCCCGGCCACCGCCAAAAGGGTCGCGCCCTCAGCCTTCTTGACGGCCTCGGCCACCGTATTCGAGATAAATCCCGTCCCAAAAATCGCCCATCGGGCCATAGAATCCGTTCCTTCCGCTCGATCGAGCGCGGTTGGGCCGGCCCACGCAACAGATTTTGCGCCGGACCGGTGCGCCTATGCACCGAGCTATACACAAAAGTCTGACCCCCGTACATTTGCGAAATGGCGCCATCCGCCCTATGTGATCAAGCAGAAGGCCGCTGCCCCCACGGCCCAGGAACGGAGAAAAAGACATGAGCGAAGACACCGGCTACACACCGCCAAAGGTTTGGACATGGGACACGGAAAGCGGTGGGCGCTTTGCCAATATCAACCGGCCCATCGCCGGCCCGACCCATGACAAAGAACTACCGGTGGGCAAGCATCCGCTGCAACTCCATTCGCTGGCCACCCCCAACGGGGTGAAAGTCACGGTCATGCTGGAAGAATTGCTGGCGCTGGGACATGAAGGGGCGGAATACGACGCCTACTACATCAATATCGGCGAGGGCGACCAGTTCGGCAGCGGCTTTGTGGACATCAACCCCAACTCGAAAATCCCCGCCTTGCTCGACAGGTCGACGCCCACCCCCACCCGCGTATTCGAATCCGGCGCCATTCTGCTTTACCTGGCTGAAAAGTTCGGCGGCGCGTTCGTGCCCAAGGACCCAAGCGACCGGGCCGAATGTTATTCCTGGCTGATGTGGCAGATGGGCAGCGCGCCCTATCTGGGGGGCGGCTTCGGCCACTTCTACGCCTATGCGCCCGAGAAGTGGCAATACCCGATCGACCGCTACACCATGGAAGTCAAGCGGCAGCTCGACGTGTTGGACCGCCATTTGGCCAACAACCAGTACTTCGTCGGCGACGAATACACCATCGCGGACATGGCCATCTGGCCGTGGTACGGCGCGCTGGTGAAGGGTACGCTTTATGAAGCCGGCGAGTTTTTGGACGTGCCCTCCTACAAACATGTTAATCGGTGGACGGATCAAGTGGCGGAACGCGAAGCGGTCAAGCGTGGCCGTATGGTGAACCGCGCCTGGGGCAAGCCCGATAGCCAGTTGCGCGAGCGCCACGATGCCAGCGATTTCGAATTGCGCACCCAAGACAAGCTGGAACCGGAAGGGGAAGAAGAAAAGGCGAGCTGACGGCCGCGGATGATCCGGATGCGCCGCTCTACGCGCGGCGTACAGGGTCATGACGACTAGAAAAAGCGGTTCGGATAACACGTAGTGTCATCACCCAGGGAGGCCCAACATGCATATCGGCGCATTTATTTTCGACACGGATTATTCCATCGACATCGCGGAGCTGGCGCGGGAGATGGAACAACGGGGCTATGAATCGCTATTGGTGCCGGAGCACACCCACATTCCGGCAAGCCGCCTCTCCCCCTGGCCGGGCGGCGCCGACCTGCCGCAAGAATACTGGCACACTTACGACCCCTTTGTGTCATTGTCGTTTGCCGCCGCCGCCACGACAAAACTCAAAATAGGAACCGGCATCTGCCTGCTGCCCCAGCGCGACACGCTGATCACCGCCAAGCTGGCCGCCAGCCTTGACCGACTGTCTGGCGGACGTTTCATCTTCGGCATAGGGGCCGGGTGGAACCGGGAAGAGCTGGAACATCACGGACAGGACTTCACCCAGCGCTTCAAACGCATGGAAGAACAACTCCAAGCCGTGAAGGGGCTCTGGACGCAAGACGAGTTCGGCTATGACGGCGACTATGTGCGGTTCACGCCGAGCTGGTCGTTCCCCAAGCCCGTGCAGCAGCCGCACCCGCCCATGATCTTGGGCGGCGAAAGCGACCACACCCTGAAACGCATCATGAAGTATGCCGATGGCTGGCTGCCCCGGGGCCGGGGCGGCCTGGACATGGCCAAGGAAATGGACCGGTTTCGGCAGCACGCCGATGAAGCCGGACGGGATGTCAGTAGCTTGACGGTGTCGCTGTTTGGCGCCTCGTCAAAACCCGATGCCTTGGACGCCTATCGGAACGCCGGCCTCACCCGCGCGTTGCTGCCTCTCCCTTCCGCCGACAGGGATAAGATCTTGTCGATCCTGGACAAGTATCAGCCTGTGCTCCAAGCGGCCTAAGGGGCACAGACCGCAAGCGTCTGGCTGTCAGTTCGGCATCATCGGCCGGTCGTCTTTGTTTTGCGCGCGCTCATAAGACGGGCGGCCGTAGCATTTGTCGAGCCAGGCCTGGACATTCGGGTACGGATCAATATCCACCCGAACCATCTTCATGATCTGCATGACACCCGCCACGTTCAAATCCGCGATGGTGAAGTCATCTCCCAAGAGATAATCGCTCTTGGACAGGTGGGCGTCCAAGACTTTCAATGGGCGCTGAAGGCTTTCCGCCGCACGTTCGATGACGGCCGGATTTCGCTTGTCTTCCGGCGTGAAAAATTTCTGCACCACGATTTGCATCTGCAACGGTTCGATTTCGCTGATGGCCCAGACGCTCCATTGTTGCGCCCGCGCTTCGTCCGCCGGATCGCTTGGATAAAGCGCGCCGCCATAGGTTTTGGCCGCATAGAGATTGATGGCCATGGACTCGAACAAGGTGAGGTCGCCATCCACCAGGCACGGGATGCGCCCGTTGGGATTGATCGCCAAGTAATCCGGCGCCTTGGATTCTTCAACGAAATGGGTCGGGACGTGGTCGTAATCGACCCCGGTTTCTTCCATGGCCCAAACCGAGCGGATCGCGCGCGATCCGCTCATGCCGTACAGGGTGGGTCGTGACATCAACTGCTCCTAATGGTTCCACCACGGCTGGTCGGAGAACGAACGCAGGTCAAGTTCATGTGTCCAGACCGATCGGTGCTGTTGCGAAATATGATAATAGGTGTCAGCTACCTTTTCCGGCAGCAAAAGTCCATCATGCTCAAGCCCGCGCGTCTCGCGCAGCTTTTGGAAGTTGTCGGCACCCAACATTTTCCCCAACGTATCCGGCGCATCCACCGCCCCATCGATCAGGATGTGCGCAATGTGAATTCCCTTGGGCGACATTTCCGCATTGAGGGTTTGGCACAGCATACGGCGCCCGCCCATGGCCGCAGCGTGCGAGTGTTGCCCCTTATTGCCACGCACAGCCGCTGTTGCGGAGGTCACCAAAAACGTGCCTCGGCCACGTTCCTCCATTAACGGGCAGACCGATTTGGCAATCCGGAACAAGGCAAAGGTCGCCATGCGCCAACCAAGCTCGAACTGCTTGTAGTTCGTGTCGGCAAGCGCCCGGTCGCCAATCTGGGCCCCCAAATTGAAAACCACGACCTCGATAGGACCGATATCCTTTTCCACGGCAGCCACACGATCTTCGATGGCGTTGTCTTCCACCGCGTTCAGCAGAAAACCGGTCGCCTCGCCGCCGTTTTCTTTGATGTCGCCGACCATCTTGTCCAGGCCCTCCTTATCGCTGCGCCGGCAGAGCACCGAGTGATACCCCTCCAACGCAAATTTCTTGCCCACCGTGCCGCCAATGCCGGCGCCCGCGCCCATCACCAAACATACAGGTTTCATCTGCTTCGCTTCCTCCGTTTCTGATGGCCGGCTAGGCCACACGCTTTTTCGGATCAGTCAGTCTTAAAAGTGCACTTAATCATATTGACCAGAGTTTGGCCAGCAAGGTCAGCAAGAAACTGTCGGCGGTATTAGAGCAGCGGATGGTGAAATGGAACCATCCGCCGCTCTAAAACGCAAAAAAGCCCCGCTGCCGTCGCAGCGGGGCCTCAAGAGCCCAAACGGGTGAGACTGCTTACCCGCGTATGACGCGGCCCGGCCGGGCACCGGTGTCTTGATCGTTCTCGCGCGTTTTTACACCGGCAACGAACGTATTCATATACCCTTCCGCAGGCTGAAGAATACGCGACCCGCCCGCAGGCAAATCGTTGAACACTTTGAGCTGGCCGAGATTCAAGCGTGCCAGATCGAACACGTTAAGATCGGCGCGTTTACCCACTTCAATGCTGCCGCGATCCGGCAGACCGAACAGATCCGCATTGGATTTGGTTTGCTTGGCAACGATCAACTCGATCGGCAAACGCTCGCCCCGCGTCCGGTCGCGCACCCAATGGGTGAGCTGATAGGTCGGCGCCACCGCATCGAAGATAAGATTCACATGGGCGCCCGCATCGCTCAATCCGATGGTGGTTTGCGGATGGGTCAGCATTTCATGGATGACGTTGAAATTGCCGTCGATGAAATTCGCCCCCAGCAGGATGGCAAAACGGTCGCCATCGCCCCCGGTGAGGAAATCGTACATGTAGTCGGGAACCTCTTGCCCCGCCGCCGCGGCCAGAGCGCCAATATTGTGCGACGCTTCCGGCTCATAGTTGATCGGCATGTCGATGGGGAACATGGCCGGCGCCGCCATGCCCAGCAGACCGAAAACATTAGCCATGGTGCCCGGCTGATCCGGCGCCACGTCTCTATCGGCCATAATGGCGGCCTTCACCTCCGGCTTGCGCATCTCCGCCAGCATTTGGTCGAAAGGCAGCTTCGCCAGCTTGAGGTAAGTCTCGCGCCGTTGGAACATGTGATAGGACTTGAGGCTGGTCACGAAGCCGATGGGGCGCGACGCCACTTGGGGTCGCATCATCACACCTTCCGCATTGGCCTTTTCCACCAGCTCGATGCAATTGCGCCACTGGTCCGGCCGGTCGCCGTTTTGGGCGAGCGTAAAGGTCACATGGCGTCCACTGACGCGGCCCACCTCGGTAAAGAGCTCGACCTCGTTTTCCGTGGTGTATTTCTCGGGCCCGGCAATGTCGCCAACAACCCCTGCCGGCACCGCTTGGAAAACGCCCTTGCCGGCTTCCTTCATGGCCCGGCCGATGGCCAGCAACTCTTCCCGTTCGGCATAGGTGCCGGGTATGGGTTCGCCTTGCACCGACCGGTGACCGATAGTGCGC
>JANQMY010000261.1 GCA_028279895.1 Alphaproteobacteria bacterium | reverse complement strand
GCCGAACGACCCGTCGCCCGAAGGGCTATGGCCCGCAGGGCGAAGCTTAGGCTTCGCGCAGGCAGGCGCGACCAACGGTGAATCCCAACAGCGTTTTGGGGCATGATCATGTTTCCGTGAAAAATGATCATGCCCTAGTTCACGCTGTCGGGTGTGGTCTCCGGCTGCGGCGCAGGCGTTTGCGGCAAGATACGGATGTCGCGGGGGGCCGCGTCCTCCGCCGGTGCGTCGGTTTCTTCGCCCAAGGTCAACAGTTTCAGGATTTGCAACTCCCGGCAAATGCCGGATCTGAGACGGTCAATATCGGGTACGGCTTTCCTGCAGCCGATCAGACCGAAATCCATGCCGCCATTATAGCTCTGCACGGTGATGTTCAACGCACAGCTGTGGCCCACCGCCGAGATCGGGTAATTCCCGACCATCTCGCAGCCGTCCACATAGAGCGGGAAGGGCGCCGTGGGCACATTTGAGATCAGGACGTTGAACGCCGGCTGCATGCGGTTTGCCAAATGTGAGGCTTCAAAGACGCGGGCAGCGCCCGCGATCAGCAGCGGTAATCCGGGAACGGACAAATCTCCGCTAAAGGCGTCCTTTGTCAATGCGGCCGTTTCCTTGGCGTTCCGCGCGGAGTCTCGGATGCGGTAAAGACGGACGACCGAGTCCTCCGTGTCGGTATGGAGGCTGGTCAACATGGTGCCGATGCGATTGGCGAAGGTGGCTTCGTTTTTGTCGCGGAATGAAACGGGCACTGCCGCCAGCAAAGGGCGCTTCGGCAGTTGTTGCGTTTGCGTCAAATAATGTCGCAGGCCACCGGCGCATGCTGCAAGCACCACATCGTTGATGGTCGAGCTGGTGGCGGTCTTGATGCGCTTGATGTCGTCGAGTGGCCAAGAAAAGGGCGAGAAGACCCGCTCGTTCGTGACGTTCACATTGAACGGCGTGCGCGGTGCCGTGAAGGGCAGGGGCGACCGCTTGCGCGGATTGCCGAGCCAATGACGCAGTAATTTGGTACCCGGGCCCATGAGCGACATACCGTCGGCCGCCGCCTTATAGGGCATTTGGAGAAACTGTCCCACCGCGTCGGCCAACAGGTCGATGGCGTCGGGCTCCTTGTCGTCGCGCGGGGCAGGCTTGCCCATGAGATCGGGCAAGGCGCTGTCAGCACCGTCATAAAGCGCCATGGTCAGCAAAGTCCCCATGGCCCCATCGATGTAGCAGTGATGCAGTTTGGCAAACAAAGCGACCAGGCCGTTTTCCAGGCCTTCGATCACGGAATATTCGAACATGGGCTTGGAGCGGTCGAGCGGCGTGCTCTGCAGCGTCCCGCACAGGCTGGCCAATTGTTTCATCGTACCGGGCAGTGGCAGGCAGCGCATGTGGACATGATCCTCGAATGCCACATCGTGCAAATCCACCCAGGCCGGATGGTCTAAATTCCAAGGAGTTTTGACTAAATGCCATTGAAAGGGGGCGGCGATGTCGCGCCGTTCGTCAAGCCGTTTGATAAACCGGGCGTGAAATTCGCGGCCGCCGCCAGGAGGCGCCTTGAACAGTTGGACGGCGCCGATATGGGTCATCATGTTCGGTGACTCGATGTAGAGCCACGTGGCATCAGTTGCGCTGAGCTTGTGCATGGTCACACCTGCAATTCACGTTTGCGACTCCGGAGCGGCGGTCCGGGGCGGGGCCACTCCAGGCTTGAATTCTGAAAATGCATAACGTGCTTCCGCTCAAGAAATGGAGAGCGGCAGCCGCTTGCGGAAACAGAACGCGAAGGAAACGAAACAAATTTAAGGGTGATCTCTGCGCTCCGAGATGTCTCTTCAGTGCGCGAACTAAATGTACCTGATTCGGTATGACCCTTTGGTGACGCTTTGATGGTGTCTCAATGAAAAAGGGCTCTGGCATGATACTGCCAAAGCCCTTTGGATGCAATTTGGAGACGCGCGATGAACGCGTTTTTACGGTGCCTTACGCGGCGCGGCGCAGACCGACTTTCTTGAAGGTGTCGCCGACGCTTTTGGAAATCGGCTCGATGGAGTCGCGCGACACTTGCGTTACCATTTCAGCGATTTCACGGGTTTGCTTTACTTGCTGCTGGAAGGCGTCGCGGATGAACTGGCCTTGGATTTCGGCAGCTTCGCGGAGGCTGGTAGCTTGCGTCAGTTCCTTGGTCATTTCGAAGAAACGATTGGCATCGTTTTGTACGTTTTCAAGGATCTGCAGATTAACGGCGCGCGTTCCATCGGCAGCGATGGTCGCGGATGAGCGGATAACGTCGCCGGCGTCGGCCGTCGCCGTGCGGATGTCATCGAAGCGCTCCCGGAACTGGTCGGTGGAAACGGGAATGCGTTCGCGCTGCTGTTCGATGAAGTCGCGGAAGCCGTCAAAGTTGGTTGCGGCACCGTTGGTTTTCGGTGCGGCTTTCGCTTTGGTGCGTTTCGCCGTTGTGGTTTTGGCGGTGGTTGCGCGGCGGGTGGTCTTCTTGGTGGTACGACGCTTCGCGGTCGATTTGGTCTGGGTGGCCATGAGAGCTCCTACGTCTGATCCATTAGCTCGGGAAATGTCCGTCATGATGGGCAGTCCCCGTTTTCTTCACCTGAGGGTAAAATCATGAATACGCCCACAAACAGACATGGTGGGCTCAATGGAGCGGTGTATAGCACCAGTTTCGCGCCTGCGCAAGTGCGGTGCACAAAATTTTTTTGCAGTGCGATAAATCGCGGAATTCCGGCAAAAAAGGCGCGAGTGCGCACGGAATATCGTCGTGGGCCTAAATCATGGCGGCGATTTATACCGCAGGCGCACGGGTTTTGGGATAGAGCGCCGGAATCGCCAGATGGAGGGGCGACGCCACATAGTCTTGGGGGCAAAACGGCGCCCATTCCGCCACATCGGCCACCAGCCGATCGCAAATCGCGATCAACGACACGGGATTCACGCCCATGCCGCAATGAGAGCCCAGAATCTCAATATTCTCCCGGGGCGTCGGACCGTCATGATCCAGATCCACATGGGGGATCATGGAGACATGCTTCGACACCACGCCGTCCAACTGGCTGTAAATCGAGACCAGCGGAATGCCCGGCGTCGGCCGGTAAATCTGGGTGATCTGTGCCGTCTCCAAATGAATTTCCGCCGGTGCGCCGGTCATGGCCTGAAGCGCCACGGTGACCATTTTGTTGAGATGGCCGATCTTTTGCGGATGCAGATAGGCCGGGCTGCCCAAGGTGATGACCCGATCGATCAAGTCCGGATGCGTGCGGGCCAATTCTCTACTGTAAATGCCGCCTAGGCTCTGGCCGACCAGCGAGACCTTATTGCCCGTCTTGTCCGCCATTTGCTTTAGGCGCGGTTCCAATAGATTGGCCAGAAAGCCCATGAAGTCGGGCCCGCTGGGGCCGCGGTTTGTGCCCAGGCCCCAGGACTTCGCATAGAAGCCTTGCACGCGCAGGAATTGGACAAGGGGGGCCAGCGATGCTTCCGGGCCGGAAAAGCCGGGCAAGGTCAACACGCCGTGTGACGAGGTGCCCTTCGCCGCGAGTTGATGCAGCAGCGGGCGCGTGAGGATGGAGGCGCTCCATTCGCTGACGGCCAAAGCCAAGTCAAAGTTGAACCTGGCCAGGTCAAAAGCTGTTCTGACTGGCATGTCCCCGTTCCCCTTCTACGCACATCTACAGACGGCTCTATGGCCGTTTCTGCCGGGAAGTATGCCCCAATCCCTCGGTTCTTGTCGTTAATGTGACGCGTTTTCCTAAGAAAAATATAACATTCGCCGATCCGAGGTTGCAGGTTTGGCGGGAGCGCACCCGTATAGAGGGAGGAATGCCGTACCGAGGGGCCGAATTCTACGGCAGGGACGACTCGGCCCAGCGCACAATGCCTTCGCCGATCTCTTGCGGGTGGTCCTCTTGGACAAAGTGCAGGCCGGCGCCCAAGCGCTCAACTTCCAGATTGCTCCAGGACGCGGACATGCGTTGCACCGCTTCCTCCGTGATCAACGCACCTGGCTCGAAATAAAAGACGAGCTTGGGAACGTTCGACGTGGGCAGCCAGTTGGCAAAGGCGCGCACCCGCTTGGCAACGTCGCCGGGTTCCCCGTCGAACGGGATCTGCCGTGGCCACACCAGAGTCGGCAGACGCGATCCGAATGTGGGGAAGGGCTCGCGATAGGCGGCCATTTCCGCATCCGTCAGGTCGCGCACCACGCTGAAGGGCAGGACGCGTTCGACAAAGCCGTTGAACCCCATCACGATCAACTCGCCCACACCCGGTGTGCGAAACGCCCGGAACATGGTTTGCGGCACCGTGCCCAAATCGCTCAGGCTCGGGACGGTCATGATCGCTTCCATAAACACAATGCCGTGCACATTGTCTTGATGGCGGTAGGCATAGTCGAACCCTAGAGCGGAGCCCCAGTCGTGAATGACAAGCGTGATGTCCTTCAGGTCCAGGGCCTCGATGAAGCCGTCAATGTAAGTGGCGTGCTCCACGAAGGTGTAGCCGATGTCGGGGCGGTCGGATGCGCCGAAGCCGATATTGTCGACGGCGATCGCCCGTGCGCCCGAGGCGGCGACCACCGGCAAGATGTTACGCCACAGATAAGACGAGGTCGGGTTTCCGTGTAGGAACAAAAAGACAGGGCCGTTGGGATCGCCTTCGTCGACATAGTGCATGGTGCTGCCCTGCACCTCGACGTAATGGGACGTGAACGGATAATCTGCCCAGACGTCCGACATTTGCCGGCGTTCCTTGACCACCGGATCCGGCCCGAGCGTGGTAAGATAGGCGGCAAACCCGGCCCCGGCCACCACGACCAGAAGCAAAACGCGGAACAGCCACTTAAATAGAAAGCCCATGTCATCTCCCCCCTTTAGATGCAGTTTGTGTTTTATAGATAGGCAAGCATAAATCGCCGCCGCGGTTTCTCAACGGGCAATTGCGGCCTTTCACGACAGCGTGACCCGCCGCAAGGGACAGATTAAAGACAAAAGAACCGCATCGTCCGGTGCAAAAATGCGCCGGTGAGATTGCGTTTACAAGACCGGCTTGACGGCCATGACTTTCACGCTGGCCGCATAATCATTGATGTCATAGCGCTTCAGAAGGTCGGCCAGCCGTTCATACACGTCCGGGCTGGCCGGCGCATCCGCGGCGTCGCTGGGGCCGCAACAGGCGGACGCTTCCTCGGTCATGGCCGGGCCGCAGCAGGCCGATTGGCCGTCCATGGCGCCATACGCATTCAAGTCGGCGCCACTGTCGACGATCTCCACCGTGTCGAACCCCGCCGCGCGCAAGCCGTCTCGATAGGCATCGACGGAGATCGCGCCGGAAATGCATCCGATATAGGCGGCGATGTCCTCGGCAAGGTCATCGGGCAGCGCCGATTTGAGGGCAATGTCGCTAATGGCGACCCGGCCGCCCGGCCTCAGTATACGGAAGATTTCGGCAAACGCTTTGTTCTTGTCCGGCACCAGATTGATGACGCAATTGCTGATCACGCAATCGGTCGTGTTGGCGGGCAGGGGAATGTCGTCAATGTCGCCCAAGTGGAATTCGGTGTTGGTATGACCGGCCTTTTCCGCATTGCGTGTTGCCAGTGCAATCATGTCGGGTGTCATGTCGATGCCGATCGCCCGGCCTTCGGCGCCCACGGCATCGGCGGCCAGAAATACGTCCAGTCCGCCGCCCGATCCTAAATCGACCACCGTCTCGCCGGGCCTCAGGCTCGCAAGGGCCGTGGGGTTGCCGCAGGACAGGCCCAAATTGGCGTCCTCCGGCAAGCGCGCCAGTTCTTCCTGGCTGTAGCCGAACGCGGTGGCCACGGCCTCCGCGGCATGGGCTTGTTCCGATGAAATGCCTTGGCGCGCGACCGCACCATAGCCCTGCTTGACGGCATCTTTGAGGGTGTCACTCATGAGGTTAACCTTGTTACCGGGGTGTCCTATCCTGAATTATGTACCCGGCCCCCCGCCATCGCCACAAGCGGCGGGGACATAAAAAATTCGTGTAATCGGATGAATTTGACGGGGGCATTGGTTTGACAGCGCGCGTCGGGGGCGGCACTCTGCCTGGCAGATTTCAATAATGCTCGAACGGAACACGCGGCGGCCCCATTGGCCGCCTGTCCGGCCGTCCGCCCAAGAAAAGCGGGGCGCTGCGGTGGTCCGAGCAGCTGATCACAACGCGAGAAGAAAGGTGAATCATATGTCGGTCGCCCATGATTTAACTCACACATCGGTGCGGGATCAGGTGTCGGAGGAAGAATGGCAAGTCCGCGTGGACCTTGCCGCCGTGTACCGGCTGGTCGCCCATTACGGCTGGACGGACATGATCTTTACGCATCTATCGGCGCGCGTGCCGGGGCCGGAGCATCACTTCCTGATCAACCCTTATGGCCTGTTGTTCGACGAGATTACGGCTTCCAGCCTAGTGAAGGTGGATACGGAAGGCGAAATCGTTATGGAAACGCCTTATCCGATCAATCCGGCGGGCTTCACCATTCACTCCGCCGTTCACATGGCGCGGGAAGACGCACAATGCGTCATGCATCTGCATACGGATGATGGGGTGGCCGTATCGGCGCAAAAGGAAGGCCTGATGCCGCTCACCCAGACCGCGATGAACGTGCTGGCTCAGGTCACCTATCATGACTATGAAGGCATTGCCCTCGATCTCGACGAGCGGGAACGCCTGGTGGCCGATCTGGGCGACAAATATCTCATGATTTTGCGCAACCACGGCACGCTGGCGGTGGGCCGCGATTGCGCGAGCGCCTTCATGGCCATGTTCTTCCTGGAGCGGGCCTGCACCATGCAAATTCGTGCGCTGTCGGGCGCCACGCCGAACATGCCGAATCCGGGCGTTGCGGAAAAGGTGGCTCAGCAAAGCGCCGGCATGTATGAGGGCAGATTCGGTCAACTGGCTTGGCCGGGCCTGCTGCGCATGTTGGACCGGGAAGACCCAAGCTACCGCGACTAAGCGCTTTACCGCAAAAATCCGTCTAAAGAATAATAGCCCGGGGCATGAAGGTGTCCCGGGTTTTCAAATGGGGGGAAACCATGTCAGACGAAAAAACCACATCGGGCGGGTTTTTCGACCGCTTGTTCCGACGCCGCCGCGCGGAAACGGAGGTGGCGGCACCGCCACAGCTCGCCGGGCGGCGTAAGCGGCAAAACTTGCCTGAAATTCAGGGCTTGGTGATCATGATTACCGGGGCGAGTTCCGGTTTCGGCGAGGTGACGGCCCGCCAAGCCGTGGCCGCCGGCGCGAAAGTCGTGCTCGGCGCCCGCCGGGAAGATCGTTTGAAAGCCCTGGTCAAAGAATTGGGTGAGTCAAATGCGGTCTATGCCGTCACCGATGTGCGCAATTGCGAGGACGTAAAGGCGCTGGCCCAGGCCGGGATCCGGAAATTCGGCCGCATCGATGCGCTGGTCAACAATGCGGGCATCATGCCGTTATCGCCCCTGTCTCTGGGGCGCGTTGACGATTGGGACCGCATGATCGACGTCAACATCAAGGGCGTGCTCTACGGCATCCATGCGGTGCTCGGCCATATGATGGAACGGGGCAGCGGCAAGATCGTCAATATTTCCTCCGTCGCCGGACTGCAAACCCTGCCGGTCACGGGGGTATATTCCGGCACCAAGTTCGCCGTCCGGGCTATTTCGGAAGGCTTGCGCCAGGAAACAGCCGGCAAAATTCAGGTCACCACCATATATCCCGGTGCGTTTGCAACCGAGTTGGGGGATAGTATTACCGATGACAGCGTGCGCGAGGCGATGATGCAAAGCGATTTGGCGCAAGTGGTGCAACCCCCGGAACGCGTGGCCGAGGCGATCTTGTTTGCCTTGGCTCAGGACCCGGGGGTTTCGGTCAACGAACTGGTGATCCGGCCCACCGCGCAAGGCTAAGGCGTGCGTCCGGGGGCCATCGGGCCGTCTGCGCGGCCCGTGAAAGGCGGGAATGAAAGCGGCGATCTTCGACACATACGGCCCACCGGAAGTGGTGCGGATCGCCGAGGTCGAGACGCCGGTTCCAAAGGACAACGAAATTCTCGTCGAAGTCCGTGCCGCCACCGTCAGCAAAGCTGACCACGAGATGCGCAGTTTTACGTTTCCGCTTTGGCTTCGGCTGCCGCTGATGATTTTCTTTGGGGCGCGCCGCCCCCGCATCCGGATTCTGGGCCAAGAAGTCTCGGGCACGGTCGCGGCGGTCGGTGCGCAGGTAACGGGATTCAAGGTTGGCGACAATGTGTTCGCCCCATCGGAGCGATTTGGGGCGCATGCGGAATATATCGTATTGCCGGCAGATGGCGCGGTGGCGCACATGTCCGACGGCCTGTCTTTCGATGACGCGGCCTGCCTTACCGTCTTTGCATTGAATGCGCTTCATTTTGTGCGCAAGGCAGAAATCACCCCGGGCGATAAGGTGGCGATTAACGGGGCAGGCGGATCGATCGGTACCGTCGCCGTGCAATTGGCAAAGCACCTCGGCGCCGATGTCTGGGCCGTCGACGACAGCGCCAAGCTTGAGACGCTTCGGGCCATCGGGGCAGATCACGTTGTCGATTACCGGGCGCAGGATTTCTTGCGGCTCGGTCAGCGCTTCGACGCCATCTTGGACGTGGCCGGGACGGCGTTGTTTTCCCGGTCCATGCGGGCGCTCGGTGAGGGCGGCCGGCTGGTGCTCGCCAATCCGATGTTGTTTCCCATGTTACGCGGCTTCGTCTCCAACTGGTTTCGGCGCAAGCATGTGCTGTTTCAGTTTGCGGGCTACCGGCGCGACGATTTGGAGTGGTTAAGAGATCTCTTCGATCAGGGCGCATTGAAGCCGGTGATTGACCGCTGCTTTCCGTTCCGCCAAATCGCCGACGCGCATCGTTATGTGGCGGCTGGCGCGAAAAACGGCAATGTGGTTGCCCGGTGGGATGAAGGCAAGGCGGATTCCGAGGGCGAACGGCGCTGACCTCAATAAAATGGGCGGAGACCGGCCCCCTCTCAATCAAACGATCCGATTGCATAGGACCGTCCTATCACCAAACACCCCAATTACGATTGGAACTTAGTTCGAAATCATCCGACTTTATCAGTAAGTCCTGCGGCCGCCGGATGGGCTCTCCCTATGCCCTGCCGGGGGCTGCGCCTATGCCCTAGCAGGCTGCTGAAAAAGTCATTTTCGTCCTTCGAG
>JANQMY010000096.1 GCA_028279895.1 Alphaproteobacteria bacterium | reverse complement strand
CGGCAGCCTCGACGACATCCATGCCCTGATCGACCGCTTCCCGGTCATCGGCGCCGCGGCGGGCAGCCTGTTCGTGTTCAAGGGGAAGTATCGGGCGGTGTTGATCAACTATCCGGACAGGGCGCGGAGGGGTGAGTTTATCCAAAAAAACTGCATTCATTGGAGAGCGCTGAGCCCAAACTAACAAACCCAATCAATAGAAGAATTTGAAAATAAGATTGTGGAGTTCGAGCACAGCTCACGATTCGCGCGCGGTCGAACGAAATGTTAATCGCCACCTTACGACAGTCCAAATCTGTTGCAGTGCTTCTTGGGTCGAATTTGACCGCAACATTGACTATAGCTACAGGAACATTTCTTGTTGCCAGGATCGTGACACCAGCGGAATTCGGTAAGTATGCGCTGGCAGCTCAATTTGCATTGTCAATCTACCCGGTTCTAACTTTACGCTATGAACATGCCTTGCCCCTGCTGGGCAATAGGCCTGTCGCGAGTTTGCACCTATTGGGCTGCTTTTTGCTGTTGTTCATAGCTACTTTGCTTTTTCTGGTAATTGGCTGGATCGGTCTTTCCATTTCAGCACTGTCGGTGTGGCTGCCAAGAACTATCATTGATCTGTTTCCGTTGGTAGGTCTCGCAGCTCTAACGTTAGCCCTTGGCAGCATTTTTCAGTCTGTGGCTCTAACGCGCGGCGCCATATGGCAGCTGGCGATCGCGCGAGTTTTCCGAGCCGTGGCACTAGTCTCCATGCAAGTTGGTTTGGCTTTGTCGCTTGGCGCCAGTGCGCCATGGTTGCTGATTGGGGAAGTGAGTGCAAACCTCGTGCATGGCGCAATACTTGCGACGGCCCTGGGCCTTGGGGGCGTGCTGGCTGCTGCTCGACGCCCGTGGTCGCAATGTATGCGGAGAATTGTTGTTCTTGGAGTGAGATACAAGGAGTTTCCGCTCATCACGCTGCCTCATATTATCGTCCATTCGGTTCTTGGGCTGCTTTTTGCCACGACCCTAGGCGCTGTATATGGCGCAACGGCACTTGGGCAGTATTACCTGATGCGCAAATTGGTGTTTGGCGTGCTTGGGCTCTTCAATGTTGCAATCCATCAACATGCGATCGCCGAGGCCTCGCGCTTGCCGAGGGCCAAGTTGTTCGAGATAGCGCTGCAAGCGCTGGTGCTGATGGGGAGCGTGGGTGTGGCGTCAGCTGCCGCAATACTTTTAGTCGGGCCAGAACTATTTGTCTTGGCAGTTGGCGACAAGTGGACGCAGGCCGGTTCGATGGCGATTGCCTCTGCCTCCCTGATCCTGCTGGAACCCGTAACCAGCACTCTTGCCTTCCTGCCCATCTTCCTCGGTCTTCAGCACATTGCGTTCGCTATAGCCGTTCTGCAGGGAAGCATTGGAATTGCGGCTATTGGTATAGCGGGTTGGTTAGGACTAGATGCTATCAGCGCAATTATGGGATCCTCATTGGCGATGTCGGCTGTAATGTTGTGTTATGTCTTTTGGCTGTTGATGCGCGCGCATAAGGCGAAAGGAGGGCAGGAAGAGTGACGGGGCGTAGCGACAGCGAGATTCTTGTAGTTACAACGCATTATCCATACGGCACGATAGAGGAGAACTGGATCGGACACGAACTGGACGAGTTTGCGCGTCGGTTCTCAAAGGTTCACTTACTCCCGGTGAAGGAACTCAAAGAGCGCCGTTCGCTTCCTGAGGGTGTCGAGCTATGGGCACCGCTGGCGACCATAAACCGCCTAAGATTCTTTACGTGGCATGCCTTGATGCCGAGAACATGGCGGTATTTCTTCGACGCCCTGAAGGAATGCTCCGACCTGTCCCGGATCACCATTCCGCGAGCAATCGTGTGTCTCAAATTCTCTTGTTACAGGGTGGCATTCGAGCGAAGCGCGCGGCTGAAGCGCTTCCTTCTTTCGAAGAAGCAGAAGGTCGTTTATGCCTATTGGGGGCACATTCCGGCTCTTGCAATCCCAATGTCGCATCGCAGAGGCGCGGGAACTTGCGTGCGCTTTCACCGGACAGATTTGATTGCAGACGGACCGGAGCAAGGGTTCTTTCCTTGGCGACGCGAATTAAGAGAGGTCGCCGAGCTCAATGCGTTTGTTTCTGAACAGGGCTTGGCCTTTTATTCCGAACCTTCAAGAGGTGTCTGTTCCGGTCGCTGCGAAGTTCTTCGGCTTGGGGCGCGCGATTTTGGGCCGCCACGGCGTCGGCAACAAGCGCGAGCGCCGTTGCCGATTACAATGGTTAGCGCCAGTTGGATCAGCCCCATCAAGCGCGTCGACTTGATCGCCGGACTGGCGGCACAACTCGCAAGGCATACTAGCGTCACCTGGCACCATTTCGGAGGAAAACGGGCGGCGGATGTCGACGGCGCAATTAAAGCGGCCCGGGAAGCTGGTGCGGATGTCGTGCTGCATGGCTTGGTTCCAGTAGAGAGACTCCAACAGTTTTATCGGGACAATGACGTAACGTTCTTCGTGAACCTGTCCGAGCATGAAGGTATCCCGGTTTCGATCATGGAGGCATTGAACGCAGATATTCCTGTAGTGGCGACGGCCGTGGGAGGGACGCCCGAAGTGGTGATTGAAGGACGGTCAGGGATGCTAGTGGACTTGAGAATTGATGGGGGTCTAGCTGCGCTGGCTGCAAGAATACTTGCGGCGCTACAACCTGGCGGTCTTCTCATGGTTGCAAGCCCAAGGGAAGTCTGGGAAGGCCTTTGCGACGGTCACCGCAACGCTGGCGTCTTGACACGCGAGTTGATCGCTCTCGCCCGATGACAACGGCAAGCCTTGACGCGCGCATCTCCAACCGTCGTTGGCGCAGGACGGTGGGTCCTCACCAAGATGTCGGTTTTCGACAGACGCTGCAGATTCTAGCTCGGCCGCGCGTGTGGCTGTTGTGCATGTTGTTCTTTCTGGTCGCGACACCTTTCGAACTAGACAGGAGTGGGTTCGCATATTTTCTCAAGGCGTCCGCGATACTCGCCATGATCGCCTATGCAGTATTTGCTAGAGGTGCGCGGATCGGAAAGGTCAACCCGCTCATCATCTTACTCGTGGTGACCTTTTTTCTGACGAATCTTGTTGCCTTGTCCGATCGGGCGCTTCTTGCAACGGCGGCGATCCTAACCGGCGCCTTGCTGGGACAGATACGAGGCAGCGACTGGAATGATGAGTTTCTTGTCGCCGTATCGGTATATTTGGTCGTGCACGTCGCCGGGTTGCTGGTTGCGGCAGCGTTGTTCTACAGCGCTGGGCAGGTGGTGGAACTCCATGGCATGATTTTCCCGCAAGAGTCGCGTGCGGAAGCCCACGGTCTGGTCGGCCGCGTTGCCGGCTTCCATAACGAACCGGGAACATACAGCCAGTGGACGTTAATGGCGCTCTTTCTCCTTTCCCTCATGCGGGGTCGGCTTTACAGCTTTTGGAGCCTAATGATCGCGCTCTCACTCGTCCTCACGGTTTCTCTATGGGGTGTTCTGGCTTTCGGCGCATTTGTCGTGGCTATCACGATCGAGGCTCTGATCTCAACTGGCAAGGCGCAGAGGACAAAAACGGTACTTAGCGTCTTTCTGTTTGCGGCAGTTGTCGCGATTCTCCTCATAAACGCCTCAACTGATATCGTCGAAAGTGCGTTGGAGTTTATTACACTCAAGGGGTCGATGACCACACAGAGCGGTCTCGATAAGTTATGGGCGCTGGAGTTTATGCAGAGGGAATTTTGGGATGTGTTCGTTATCGGCCGCCCGTTAGTCCCTGGTTTTTGTCCGTATTGCCATTCACCTCAGGACGCCGGACTCGGTATGACCGGCACGTATTATCTTGGCTTCCTGCTCTTCACCTTACTGATCATTGTTCTTGCCGCTACAGCCTATTCGAAATGGAACATCGGTTTTGCCGTCCCGCTCGCCCTGATATTGGTATGGAAGGCCCATTTGTATGAACCACTTTTATTTATCATCATTGGTTATATGCTCAAAGGACCAGTCTTCAGAAGGCTGTTACCCTCAAGCTACAACCGGGCACGTGGGAATGAATTTGCCTTGACCCGGTCCATTCGAGCACCTCGATGACAAAGGGGATCCGCACCCGCTCCTTTGAACTTCACTTTCCCACGAATTCTTGCGCCTCAGAGCTCAATAAATGAAGATGAATAAAACCGATTGGTCGCCTAACAAGTTCGAACAATGGAGGGGCCGCTGGCGTTCCTCCCGCAAAGAAGTTGGTATTGGATCACGTCTTAATGCCGATTGCATTGCTGCCGCATATGAGGAGCTTCTAACCGATTATGCTAGAGGCGATTTGATCGACTTAGGGTGTGGTAACGCACCTTTGACCGGGATGTACAAGAATAGAGTAGCAAGCTATATTTGGGTCGATTGGCCCAGTTCTCCTCACCGATTATACGAATTGGATTTGGAGGTCGATCTCAACGAGAGGCTTCCGTTCCCAAGTAACTCTTTCGACACTATTTTGCTGTCGGATGTGCTTGAGCACATGGCTTTGCCAGATTCTTTGTTCGTCGAGCTTACGCGCATCTTAAAGATCGGCGGTCATATTATCTTAGGCGTACCATTTTTGTATTGCCTCCACGAGGAGCCGCATGACTATCACCGCTACACACGTCACAAACTTCGAGATTTTGCAGATCGAAACGGATTGGTGACTATCGAACTGCGTGAATATGCTGGCGGACTTGACACGATACAGGATGCTTTGTCGAAGATCTGCAGCCTTTCGCCAGTTACAAAATTACTCGCTTATCTGATCCATTATACCTTTAATCTGGTAAAATCGGTTCCAGCCATGAAGCGGCTTAATGGGAAGATTGTCGCCACGTTTCCACTTGGCTATGTCGCCGTCTATCGGAAGGACCCCGACTGACGAACCGGGAGGGATGTTTGAGGGTTGGCCGGTGGGACACGGTGAAGAAGTTGACGCCGTCGTCGCTTGGAATCCGGTTTATACGTAATTATGTCACTGTCCGATGAAGTCAAGCTGGTTCGTAATGGTTTGGCAGAGCGAGATGAGTCACTAGTGTTGAGCTGCGGCCTTCTTTCCAGGTGAAGATTGTCTACGTGAATTTCTATATCAGTTGTTAGTGCAATAAGCCAATAATAAGATATATTTAATAGATAATTCAATTGAACTGCTCGGAAAATTATACAATGGAAATTGAGCAATCAGGGGAGTTCTTGTGTTGTCGATGAGCCGAATCTGCAAAGTCTGCAGCTCTGATAACGTTGTGAATTTCAATAGCTATAAGCATTATTGCGTGGCGTGTCAGGATTGTGGGTCGATATCGCATTACAAAAAAGAAAATAGGTATTTTCTGGAATGGATTTTACCAAGCAAAATTCTGTATAACAAAATACCGAAAAAATTATATCTAAGACTTTTTCATGCACCTAAAGACTTTGAACCTTCTGATTATTATGAAGCTTATGTCAAGGAATGTAGGAATCCGAGCGAGCGGCGTACTTCAGAATATGATCAACTAGTCGATCAATTCGACTTAGTAGGCGTCCCGTTAACTGGGTTGAGGATCCTCGACGTGAGCGGTGGGCCTGGAGTGGTTGC
>JANQMY010000219.1 GCA_028279895.1 Alphaproteobacteria bacterium | reverse complement strand
GGCGAACGCATATTGCGCCGGAAAGGCCTCTCCGCTACCTTAACCAACATCCAGACGGCGGACACGTTCCCAAGTCTCCCTTTACGTTCCTGTTAGATTTTTACTTGCGTATCACGTGCTTTTAAAAAAAGCGCGAACAGGACCGATTTGTTCGTATGCTGAGGGAATTGGAATGCGGTCGTTATCGGGTCTGGAACAAAAACAATAGTCTCGGAGTCTCGAAAGCTCATAGTCTTAGAGGCTCACAAAGACGCGGTGTGGTGAAGGCGGCAAATTTTAGGGACCCGAATACAACATGAATTCCTATGCGGGCGACAAATCGGTTCAAGAAACTTGGGCGATGCTTCGTGATACAGGATCAGCTGTTCTTGTTGATGTTCGAACTCGGGCGGAATGGTCATTCGTAGGTGTGGCCGACCTCTCGAGTCTCGACAAAGAACCGCTCTTGGTGGAATGGCAAAGCTTTCCCTCCATGGAGCGCAATTCACAATTCGTCAGCGTGTTAGACGAAATGCTTCAAGAGCTGGGCGTTACGAAAGCGGACCCTGTGCTGTTCCTGTGCCGGTCGGGCAGTCGATCGCAATCGTCGGCCATCGTGCTGACTGAAGCTGGGTATTCGGCGTGTTTCAACGTGGCAGGCGGGTTTGAGGGCGACCTCAACACCGAAGGCCACCGAGGTACGGTCGGCGGTTGGAAAGCCGCCGGACTTCCCTGGCGACAGTCCTAATTCATCAGACACTTTAACTCCTCGAACACCCGACTTCTCCGGGTGGCTTCTCACTCGTTTGCGTAGTTCTCAGTGAAGTATTTGGCTCTGGATAGTCATCGGAATGGCGGGCGGCGTCAGGATTGCCGACCGCGCGAAAGGAAAAGAAATGGATCGTGAAATGCATGGGGGTGCGGGCGGCGATTTCGGACCGACCTGGCAGCGGGTCCGGCACCGGTTGCGCCGGGAGGTTGGCGACAAGACCTATCGCAGTTGGTTCAAGTCTTTGCATCTGGAAAAGGTATCCGACGGACGGGCAGTGATGTCTTTGCAGTCCAAGTTCGTTTGTAATTGGGTGATCTCTCATCATTACGACCGGCTGGCGCGCTTGTGGCGCGACGAAGATCGCTATGTGGAGCGCATCGAAATCACGCATCAGCCGCGTTTGGAAACAAGGGAGCGCAAACCCGCGGAGCAAAGCCTCGAATGGCTCGACAAAGACGAGGGCAAGCCCGACTCCGTGCCCCGGGAAAATAGGACGCACACGGATCAAGTGCCCGATCTTTTCTCCAACCCGCTCGCGCAGCCCATAAACGGGCATGATTGGGGCACGGGCGACTGGGGGCAGCTCGATGAAAGATACACGTTCGATAGCTTTGTTGTCGGTAAGTCGAACGAGCTTGCCCATGCGGCCGCCCGGCGTGTCGCCGACTACGATGAAGTTTCTTTCAATCCGCTGTTTCTTTATGGCGGTGTCGGATTGGGCAAAACTCATCTTCTGCAAGCGATCGCCCATGAAATCCGCCGGCGCAATCCGTCGCGCCATGTGCTCTACGTATCGGCAGAGGCGTTCGTCAACGAGTTCCTCAAATCCTTGAGAAAGAAGAATACGTTCCGCTTCAAGGATATGGTGCGTAATGTGGATGTGCTGCTGCTCGATGATGTGCAGTTCATCGCCCAGAAGGGTGCCACCCAGGAAGAGTTCTTCCATACGTTCAATGCGCTCAAGGAAAAGGGCAGTCAGATTGTCATTTCGGCCGATCGCTCGCCGACGAGTCTGGACGGCATTGAAGAACGGGTGCAGTCCCGCTTGGGCTGGGGGCTGACCGCGGACATTCATCCAACAGATTTCGAACTGCGGCTGAATGTGCTGCGTTCTCTCGCGGAACGCCAATTGAAGCACTATCCCGGCATGAAGATTCCGGATTCGGTGCTGGAGTTTCTGGCCAAGCGCATCAGTTGCAATACGCGCGAATTGGAAGGTGCCCTGACCTCGGTAATCGGCTATGCGGCGTTTGGGGGCGGTGGCCAGATCGATCTGGACGTCACCCGGGCAGCGCTCAAAGACTTGCTCAAAAAATCCGGTCAGGAACTGACGCTCGAGTCCATTCAGAAAACCGTGGCCGATTTCTACAATATCCGCCCGTCGGATATGAAGTCGGAACGCCGCGGCCGGTCCATCGCGCGCCCGCGTCAGGTGGCCATGACCCTGTGCAAGCAGCTCACCACCAAATCCTATCCGGAAATCGGCCGCCAATTCGGAGGGCGCGACCACACCACGGTGATGTATGCGGTGAAGAAGATCGAGGAATTGCGGGAAACCGACAGTGTTCTCGACGAGGAAATAGAGTTGCTTGTGGCCCGCCTCGAAAATTAACCTCTTCCGCTAAATCTGATATAAGAATCAGCGCCCTAGGGCGCTGATTTTCTTTTTTGGCGCCGTCACCGCCACAAACACGTGCTGGCCGGTCCCTCAGACCGGTTGTCTGTGTCTATCGGGGGTACCGCGACGGTGCCACGCTGTATGGGTCTTTTGAGCAGATTGCGATTGAGAAGATGAAGATAACGATCGAGCGCGCGGCTCTCCTGAAGAGCTTGAACCATGTGCAAAGTGTTGTGGAGCGGCGCAACACCATTCCTATCCTGTCCAATGTCTTACTGGAGGCAAAGGACGAGCAGCTCTCCCTCACCGCGACCGATCTGGATATCGAGATTGTCGAAACCATCGGTGCCTCCATCTCGCAGGCCGGAACGATCACGGCGCCGGCCCATACGCTTTACGACATCGTTCGCAAATTGCCGGACGGCTCGCAGGTGGAGCTGACTTTCAACGAAGAAGACGGCCGTCTGGCGGTGAAAGCCGGCCGATCGCGCTTTGCTCTGGCTTGCCTGCCCAAGGAGGATTTTCCGGTCATGTCGGCCGGCGAGCTGCCCAACCGTTTTTCGGTATCGGCCGACGATCTGGCGGGGCTGATCGACAAAACGCGCTTTGCCATTTCGACCGAGGAAACGCGCTATTATTTGAACGGCATTTATTTGCACGCGGCCGAGACGAACGACATTGCGATGTTGCGCGCGGTGGCCACCGATGGACACCGCCTGGCGCGGGTGGAATTCCCGCTGCCGGATGGCGCAGCTGGTATGCCGGGCGTGATTGTGCCGCGTAAAGCGGTGGCCGAGATTCGAAAGCTGATCGAGGACGCAGACGGTTTTGTGGAAATCGCCCTTTCGGACACCAAAATCCGCTTCCAAAGCGACGGGATTGTTCTGACGTCGAAACTCATCGACGGCACCTTCCCGGATTACGAGCGGGTTATCCCCGAAGGCAACGACAAGATCTTGTCGGTTTCCGCCAAGGAGTTCGCCGAAGCGGTCGATCGAGTCTCCACCATTTCCACGGAGAAATCACGTGCTGTGAAGCTCAATTTGGGAACCGAATTGCTGACGCTCAGCGTGATCAATCCGGACAGTGGCACCGCCACTGAAGAATTGGTGGTGGACTATAATGACGAGGCCATGGAAATCGGTTTCAACGCGCGGTATTTGCTCGATGTCACGATGCAACTCGACAGCGGCACGGCGCAATTCGTTCTGGCGGACCCCGGCTCACCCACGCTCATCCGCGACAATAATGCGGAAGAGGCGTTGTATGTCCTGATGCCGATGAGAGTGTAAGGCTTGGCCGAAACCGTTACGTTGCCGGCGCGCCATGAAGAGATGTCTCGCGAAGAGTTCGTGTCCGACGGTATCCGCCGTTTGGTTCTCACCCATTTCCGCTCCTATGAGCGGGCCGAGCTGCATTGCGACGCGCGGCCGGTAGTGCTGACCGGCGACAATGGCGCAGGCAAAACGAATGTTCTCGAAGCAATTTCCGTACTCGGCCCCGGGCGCGGTTTGCGGGGTGTGCGTCTGTCGGACATGGCCCGCCGCGACACCTATGGCCACGAGACGGAAGCCCCCGGTGCGCCGGTCTCTTGGGCCGTGGCCGCGACGGTGGAAACGGCCGGCAACACGGTCGACATTGGCACCGGTCTCACCCCCCAAACCGGAGAACGCCGGCAGGTCAAAGTGAACGGGTCGGCGGCACCCAGTGCCGCAGCGCTTGCGGACCATATTCGGATGGTCTGGATGACCCCGGCCATGGACCGCTTGTTCACGGAATCCGCCGGCGGGCGCCGGCGGTTTCTCGACCGTTTGGTGCTCAGCGAAGATCCGTCCCATGGAACGCGGGTCGACGCTTATGAGCGTGTGATGCGCCAGCGCAACACCCTTCTGCGC
>JANQMY010000180.1 GCA_028279895.1 Alphaproteobacteria bacterium | reverse complement strand
CGGCTTTTGGCGGCCATGCATTTGATCGCGCGGGATACGGCCCTTGACGATGAAGACCCCTTGCAGCTCAACATGATTATTTCCCGCGTCAGGACCGGCGACACGCCCCAAGAATGGCGCCGTGCACGGCGCGCGCCGCGCGCCCATTTTGAATTGTCGGTCGATGACCAGTCCGGGTCCGCTCAAGGTATGGCGGGCCTCAACTTCGAAACCGGTGAAGACCTGAAGACGGCATTGGAAATTGTCGCCGGTTTTCGCGCCCTGCAAGCGGCGCGGCGTGCATTGCTGATGGCGGAGCGCCAGATCAAGCAGCAGGTGTTAGATTTGGTGTCCGCCACGCAAACCGGTCAAGAAGAAGAGCAAGAAGCAGCGCAGGCGCGCAGCCTATAAGCGGCCCACAACCGTCACGCAGACCATCAGGCCGATAAACCAGCCGCCTGTGGTTGCCGCGGCCAACGCCACGCCCGACTGATCGCGGAACCAAAGCCACAGGCCCCAGGCAAGCGCCAGAGCCGGCACCACAATCGACCAGAAAATGAAGGCCAGGTCGGAATAGGACAGGGTGACCATGCGTAAAGGGGCTTCGACCCCCAACGCGTGTAGTGGCATGGACATCCACAAAATAACGGTCGGCAGCAGCATGGTGGGCAACAGCCAGGGGCGGGAAAGCGCATTCGCCGGCATGATCGTATCCCCTTCTTGATCGCGGTCCGCGTACCCCCCGTATGGATGCGCGGATATCCCTTCAGGATTTGAAATAAAATGTCTCAGACCAGTGCGGCGATGTTATGGCGCCGACTGCCTTTTTGTGGCCACAACGCTTGCCGTCCGGTAAGCGGCGGGTCGGTGTTGACGCTGTTAACATTTCGGTCATGTCACGCATCGCGTAGAATTTAGGGTCTTCCAGGGTGTGGGCTCTTCTCCTGGCCGCACAATTGATTATGTTTCCTCCAAGCTAATTCACGCGCGTACAAAGGACATGTGATGACTGACACAAAATCTTTGGTTTTGGCCGGCGGCTGCTTTTGGGGCATGCAGGACTTGTTTCGGAAATTGCCCGGGGTGACCGGCACGCGCGTCGGTTATGCGGGCGGGGAGCAGGGGACGGCGGCCTATCGTTTCGTGAAATCGGGGCATACCGGCCATGCGGAAAGCCTGAAAGTGGACTATGACCCGACCCAAATCTCCTACCGCCAATTGCTTGAGTTCTTCTTTCAGATTCACGATCCGACCACGGCGAACCGCCAGGGCAATGACATCGGCACTCAATACCGGTCGGTCATCTTTTTCGATTCTCCGGAAGAGGAAAAGGCGGCTGCCGAAACGATTGCCGAGGTGAATGCCAGCGGCAAATGGCCCGGGCCGGTGGTCACCGAACTTGTGCCTGCCATGCCGTTCTTCGATGCGGAAGAAGAGCACCAGGACTATCTGGAGAAGTATCCCAACGGTTATACCTGCCACTTCATCCGGCCCGATTGGACGCTTTGATCCGATTCGGCTTTCTTGGTGGCGGCGCCACCGCGGAAAGCGGGCCGGCTTAAAGTTGGATTGCGCCTGTCATCACCGGCACGCAATGTCCACCGATGATCGTCCGGGTGACGGTACCGTTTTCCTTATGCGCTTCTGCGTCCATCAGACTGGGACGCCCCATATCGACCCCTTGAGAGATCGTCTTCGCAAGAATTTTGTCCGTTAACGGATCAAGGTGCGCGAGGTAGGCGATCAGCGCCGCATTGGCGCTGCCGGTGGCGGGATCTTCCGGCACGCCGAACAGGGGGGCAAACATGCGGGTTTCTATGTGGGCGTGCGCCTCCGGCGTCAGGCAGTAGAGATGAATGCCGACGGCCGCCTCGGCCGGAAGATGATCCATGAAGACATCCAGCCGCGGTGCGGCACGGGAAAGCGCGTCCCGCGACATCACGCGGGCAAAAACAAAGCCGATGCCGACAGATGCGATCTGCGGCGGATGTGAAGACGTGTCGAGGTCGCCGGGCGCAAGACCGCAAGCCTTGCCGATCACCTCAACGTCGTGCGGCGCGTTCATGACCGGTCTGGCGGCGCGGTTCGCCGAATTGGAACCGTGCCTCAATGCGCTCGATGCCGCGACCGGCGACGGCGACCACGGCACCACCATGCGTCGAGGCCTGGA
>JANQMY010000172.1 GCA_028279895.1 Alphaproteobacteria bacterium | reverse complement strand
AGCGTCTTGACCGTAGCCCCACTATGGCCTGCGACGCTTTCCTTGCCCTGTCGCAAAATGGCTCCGTCAGAACGATTCAATCTAGGTCAGATTTGCTCTGGAACGGCAAAAATTATCCTTGGTGCGTTCTGGCGCGCAACGGCTTTTTCACCCCAAGATCGACTCCGAAACGGTGAAATCCGACACCTGAGTTTCGCGTGCGTTCATCGAGGTCATCTCCATCCATCAATTGGCATGGCCACGACATTTCGGCCGCTCCACCTAAAGTGCCGACTCTCTGTGGCGACGGCTTTCACCCCAAACGCGGGAAATTGGAGACGCCAGGTGAGCGTCGAGATTGGGTCAATGACAGCGGAAAAGTGTGGATTTTGAACAACGTGAAATGACAGAATATGACTATTAGGCAAATAAAACGAAAAATCTAAAAAAAATAAGGAAAAAAATAGTATCTTTTATATAAAAATGTTCCTAATATCGAAAAATGTGTTTTTCACGCTGGTCGAAACCCAAGTGGTAAATGGCGCCAGCAGCGAAGCGGCACGCACAAAACGGCGCAGAGTGCTTGCTAAGGCACGAGCAGTTTTGAACCAAAAAAAGACGGGTAGCGACCGTGCGAAAACACAGCGCGATCGCAAGAGGAGGGAGACAATGTTCCAGGAGAGCAACACCAAATCTATTTTGCGTATTGGACGGCTGACTGCGATCGCCATGACCGCGCTGTCGGTGGGCATGCCCATGGATGCCTTTGCGCAACTCGACGAAATCGTCGTTTATGCTCGGAAACGGGAAGAAAGCATCCTGAAAGTTCCGGTTGTTGCTACAGCCGTTTCGAGACAAGATATTGAGCGCTACAACTCGAGCACATTTGAAGACATCGGCCAGTTTGTACCGGGATTGATCGTTGCAGACGGTGCCGGTGCAGACGGCGGTGCGCTTGCACTGAGGGGGATATCCAGTCCATTTGCAACGCCGACTGTAGAAAAATCTGTTGCGATTAATATTGATGGTATGCAGCTCAGTCAGGGTAATGCCCTGCGGACTTCCCAAATTGACCTTCAACAGGTCGAAATATTAAAGGGACCGCAAGCGCTGTTTTTCGGAAAGAACAGCACAGCTGGCATTATCGCCGTGCGGACTGCTGATCCGACCGGCGAGTTCGAAGCGAGACTCCGAGGCGGTTATGAAATCAATGCGGAGGAAAAATTTGGGGAACTAATTGTTTCGGGGCCCGTCACAGAGTCACTGGGGGCGCGACTTGTAGTCTACGGCAACGATTTGGATGGCTGGGTCAACAACGGCGCTGTTGCGGCCCCAGGCATTACCCTCCCCGGCCCATTTCTATTGCCCGTACCGGCGATAGCGCCTCAAGAAACGGAGCTGCCAAATACGACGGAATTCTTCACGCGCGCCACATTGTTGTTTGAGCCAAACGAGGACTTAAACATCCGTGCGAAAGTTTCTTATAATTTTGTAGATGGGTCTGGACAATCTGCTACGACACAAGTCACAGATTGCCCGAACGGCGCTCCCGTATTCTCAACGGCAGGACCCGCAGGGTGCCGTGCGGATGATCTAATATTTCGCGGTGATATCCCTGCAGACCACCAATTTTTCTTAACCGAGGCGCCGGATGGTTTCGATGGGAAGTCAGATTCCAAGTTGGAATCTACGATTGGTATTGTTGAGCTGAATTACAACCTTGCAGAATCGATTGCATTTACATCTGTGACCGGTGTCTACGACAACACTTACAATTTCGTAGATAATTTTGGCTTCTCGCCAAATGGTACCAACTCTGCTGCGGCAATAGATCGCCAACGCATCTACTCTGAAGAAGTTCGGCTTACGAGTGATTTCGAAAGCCGGGTAAATGGTATGGTTGGTTTCTTTTATGAGAACCGATTTAACAGTACGTTGGTTCAGCGGGTAATTGACGGTGATCTTATCGGTGTTTTGCCCGGTCCGATTGTTCTTGCGGGCCTTCCCGTTCCTCAGCCGGTAGCCAGGCACGAGTTCGATTCTGTCACTTATTCGGTTTTTGGTCAGCTGCTGGTCGATGTAACCGAAGATGTAGAATTGTCGGGTGGCTTGCGTTACACGAGAGAAAATCGAGAGCGTGACCTCATTTTGAATGGTGCGCAGTTTCCATTCCTCGCAACCGACGAGGCGGACTTCGACAACCTTTCGCCCGAAGCTACCTTGTCTTGGTATCCGACCGACGATTTGACACTTTTTGCTTCCTATCGCGAAGGGTTCAAATCTGGTGGGTTTGACGCGAGTTTTGCGCCTGATTTCTCAGTATTCTCCACAGCGAATCCATTCGTTGCTTTGTACGATCCAGAGGAGGTGCAGGGATTTGAGGTCGGCGCCAAGGCATCAGTGGCAAACGATACCGTTAGGTTGAATGCTGCATTTTATCGCTATGAATTCTCAGACCAACAGCAATCTCTTACATCCCCGACAACCGGAACTATCAGTATCGTCAATGCAGCAAGCACAACTCAAATTGGTTTTGAGGCGGACGTTACGTGGACCCCGGAAACGGTAGAGGGCTTGGTGCTGAGTGGTGCGTTCAACTACAATGACGCAACCTATGACGAGTTCATAGTAGATTGTTACGCTGGCCAAACAATCGCGCAAGGCTGTGATCAGTCCTTCAATGCATTACGTGCATTTCCTGATGGGATGGGTGGGATTGTTGCTGCGCCCGGATTTACTCAGCAAAGTTTGGCGGGGGCAAGGCTTCCCTATGCGCCGGAATTTACATTCAATATTGGCGGATCCTACGATACTCCGATTCCGAATTCGAACTGGTTAGTCGGTTTGGGTGCGAATGTGAGTTATTCTTCTGAGTACGCAACGCGTACTGAAAATAACCCTGAAAGCATACAAGATGCATTTGCGCGTGTTGCGGCAAATTTGCGCCTTTATGATGAAAGCGAGCGTTATCAATTCAGTGTCGTGGGGCGCAACCTGACGAATGAATACACGATCGCGAACAGCTTCGATCGTCCGTTCTCTGGTAATCCCCTGTTGACCGGGACGGCAGTTTCAGGAGGACGCGGTGACAACACGGCGGCGGTTTCAAGGGGACGCGAAATACTCTTCCAGCTGCAATTCAGCTTTCATTAAACAGGCAAACCAAAGAGCTGAAAAGTAATCCAAGTTCCTCCCTAGCCTTATAGGCTAACAGAAACTTGCAAGCGGGCCCTATCTCACAGGGCTCGCTTTTTTTGTCGGCGGGAGGCTCTAGTTCTTTGAATCACTCATAGTGATGGGTAGAGTTTTCTGAGTTTGATGCAGGCGTCTTGGTTTGTGAACTGCCAGTCCGCGATGCACCGGTTTTCATTGCGTGCGGTCGCCCATGCGTTCACGTCACGGGCAAGGTCTTCTTTGCTGCT
>JANQMY010000059.1 GCA_028279895.1 Alphaproteobacteria bacterium | reverse complement strand
CGCAGCAGATGTTACCTCGTCGCAGCGCGCCGGCACGACGGCGCTGATCACTGCCCTCAACTCGGCCGCCGGTGGGGCCGGCAAATGTCAATTGGTTGCGGCGGGCGACAAGCGCAAGGCGCGCTCCGCCAGTCCTCAAGAATTCCAATTCGGTGATGGTGCGGCCGCGCTTTTGATCTCGGACGGTGACGGGATCGCCAAGTTTTTAGGCAGCCATTCGCTGACCATCGACTTTGTCGATCACTTCCGTGGCGAAGAGGAAGAGTTCGATTATGGTTGGGAGGAACGCTGGATCCGCGACGAGGGCCTGGTGAAGATCGTTCCACGTGCCGTTAAAGGCGCCCTTGAGAAGGCTGGTGTGAGTGGCGATCAGATCGACCATTTTGTTTTCCCCTGCACCTTCCCGCGCATGCCGCAGACAATTGCAAAGCAATGCGGCATCGACCCGGAGAAAGTGCGGGACAATCTGGCGGCCGCGTGCGGTGAAACCGGGACCGCCCATGCTTTGGTGATGCTGGTGGATGCACTTCAAGATGCCGAGCCTGGACAGAAGATCCTCGTGGCTGGTTTCGGACAAGGGTGCGATGCGCTGATCTTCGAAACCACACCCGCCCTTAAGGACTTATCGGCGCGCAACGGCGTCAAAGGTTCGCTTGCCAATCGAAAAGAAGAACATAACTATATGAAATACTTGGCCTTTAACGATCTTGTCGAGCTCGAGAAAGGCATGCGGGCGGAAGTCGATAAGAAGACGGCTCTGACCACGACGTACCGCAAAAGAGACATGTTGTTCGGGCTTGTCGGCGGCAAATGCACCAAATGCGGTACGGCTCAGTTCCCGCGCGCTCGCATTTGCGTCAATCCGAATTGCCAGGCGGTCGATAGCCAGGAGCCTTATAGCTTTGCGGACAAAAAGGGGACCATCCTGTCGTGGTCGGCGGACTATTTGGCCTTCTCGATGGATCCACCGTCGCATTACGGCATGATCACCTTCGAAGAAGGCGGCCGGTTCCTGTGCGATATCACCGACGTGGAGCCGGGTACCATCGACTCCGGAATGAATGTTAGAATGGTGTTCCGGATAAAGGATTTTGACGATCGCCGCGGCTTCCGGAGGTATTTCTGGAAAGCTGTTCCCGAACTCTAATAGACCTATGTGAATTGAGGAAAACCCAAAAAGGAGAATGTAATGGCGACTGGCATCAAGGACAAAGTGGCCGTGATTGGCATGGGCTGCTCCAAGTTCGGCGAACGCTGGGATTGCGGCGGCGAGGAGTTGATGGTCGAAGCCTATCTCGAAGCCATGGAAGATGCGGGCATCGAAACCAATCAGGTTGAGGCGGCTTGGTTTTCCACCCACATCGACGAAATCGGCGTAGGGAAGGGCGGCACGCCACTTTCGACGGCGCTGCGCCTACCGAACATTCCGGTCACGCGGGTCGAGAATTTCTGCGCCAGCGGCTCGGAAGCGTTCCGCGGTGCTGTCTATGCCGTCGCAGCCGGTGCGTGCGACATCGCCTTGGCGTTGGGCATGGAGAAACTTAAAGATACGGGCTATGGCGGTCTGCCGGCCGGGCAGCAAGGTACGTTGAATCCGCTTTGGTCGGCCAATGGTTCGGCGCCGGGCAACTTCGCACAATTGGCGTCGGCCTATCGGGCAAAACATGGTGTGTCGAAAGAAGATCTGAAGCGAGCCATCGCCCATGTTTCGGTGAAATCGCATGAAAACGGCGCTAAGAACCCCAAAGCGCATCTGCGTCGCCCAGTCACCGAAGAGCAGGTAATGAACGCGCCGATGATCGCCGAACCGCTAGGCTTGTTCGATTGCTGCGGCGTGTCGGACGGTGCCGCGGCAGCCATCGTGACCACGCCGGAAATCGCCAAGTCCATGGGCAAGGGCAATCTGATCACCGTTAAAGCGTTGCAATTGGCCTTGTCGAACGGTCTTGAGTCCCAACACAATTCGTGGGACGGCAGCTATTTCCATACGGCGCGCATCGCCGCCAAGCGGGCTTACGAGGAAGCGGGCATCAAGAATCCGCGCGAAGAAGTCAGCATGATGGAAGTGCATGACTGTTTCTCGATCACCGAAATGGTAACGATGGAAGACCTCTTCATTTCGCCGGAAGGCGGCGCGGTGAAGGACGTGATGGACGGCTTTTATGATGCGGACGGGCAGGTACCATGTCAGATCGATGGCGGCCTTAAATGCTTTGGCCATCCGATCGGTGCCAGTGGCTTGCGGATGCTCTACGAAATGTATTTGCAGCTCCAAGGCCGGGCAGGGGAACGCCAGCTCAAAGATCCGAAAATCGGTCTGACCCACAATTTGGGCGGCGCACCGATGTCGAATGTTTGCTCCGTCGCCATTATCGGCGCCGAAGGCGTTTAAGACGTATACAGATTAATGACGTGACCGGGGGCTTCGGCCCCCGGTTTTTTATGTGTCGATGTCGAGCGGAGCGTGTTGCAATTCCGGCAGCACATAGCGCGAAAACAAATCGCACTCCTGGGCATGGGGATACCCGGAGAAAATGAAGGCCTCAAAGCCCATGGCTTGATAGGCTTTGAGCTTGGCAAGCACCTGGTCGGGGTTGCCCACGATGGCCGCGCCGCAACCGGAGCGGGCCCGGCCGATACCTGTCCACAAATGTTCTTCGGCAAAGCCTTCATCGTCGGCAATGTCGCGCATTTGCGCCTGGCGCTGGACGCCGACCGACGCGTGGTCGAGTGACTTTTGCCGGGTGGCCGTCCCGACATCGTCGTCGAGTTTGCTCATCAGCCGGGCCGCATAGGTGCGGGCTTCGTCTTCCGTCTCGCGGACGATCACGTGAACCCGATAGCCGAATCTGAGCGACCGATCGTGTTCTGCTGCGCGGCGGCGCATATCATCGACAATGTCCTGCACATTGGCCATGGTATCCGGCCACATGAGAAAGACATCCGCTGCTTTGGCGGCAACGTCGCGGGCATTGTCCGATAACCCGCCGAAATAGTAAGCGGGGGCACGCCGGCGTACTTTGCAAAGGCGGGGCGCTTCGAGGTCGAGCTGAAAGAACTCGCCGTCGAAGGAAAGATCATCGCCACTCATCAGAGTACGGACAATTTTCATGACCTCCAGTGTCCGGCGGTAGCGCGGTGCCGATTCCACGGTGGTGCCCGGAAGGTCGCTGGAGATGATGTTGACGGTCAGGCGGCCTGCAAGAATCTGATCCAAGGTGGCAAGCTGCCGGGCTAGTTGTGGCGGCCACATCTCGCCGCAGCGGACCGCCAAGAGCAACCGGATTTTCGAAGTGAGTGCGCCAAGCGCCCCCGCGATGGCGGTACCGTCAATGCCGAGGGCGTAGCCGGAGGGCAGGAGAATATTGTCGAAACCGCCTTTCTCAGCGGTCAGGACGATGTTTCGGCAATGCTCAAACGAGCTTTGCAGGCGCGGGTCGGGTTGGCCCAAGAATTCGTAATCGTCGTCGCAAAGTGCCGAGAACCAGGAAATTTCGCTAGAGCCAGTCATCGGGCGCGTCCTCTACGGCATGGGGGCGCCACGGCGGGCTTCCACAATGTCGTACCAATCGCGCCGGGTGAGACGTACCTCCAGCGCCTTGGCACTGTCCCGAATACGATCGACGTTCTGGGTGCCGATAATGGGGATCACATTGGCGGGATGGGCAAGCGTGAAGGCCAGTGCGACGTGAGATGTGGTGGCGTTTTCCCGTTCGGCCAGTTGCTGAAGCACAGCCATGACGTTTTCAAAGCATTGGATTTGCTGCAGACCGTCCCCGGGTTTACCCGTGGCCAGCATGCCGCGGCCCAGGGGTGACCAGGCCAATGTCGCCAGTCCCAGCTCCTGCGACAGATCCAGAATACCGTCAGTAATTGGCGATTGCTCCCAGGCCGAAAATTCCGGCTGCTGACTAATCATCGGAAAGTCGAGATGCGCTTGCAGGGCCCGAAACTGCGCGGCCGTGTGGTTGGAAACACCGGCTTCTCGGATTTTCCCCGCATCGCGCAAGCTGGTAAGCGCGGCCGCGATCTCCGGCACCGGTGCCAGCAGATCGGGCCGGTGAATTTGATAGAGGTCGATGGTCTCGACCTTCAGCCGCTTCAGCGACGCCTCGACGGCGGCCGTCATGTAGGCTTGGGTCGAGTTGTACGGCACGCCGAGAACGATTCCGCCTTTCGATGCCAGGACCATGCGGTCTCGCAGCGCAGGCGATCCTCTCAGAACATCGCCGAGCAATTCCTCGGAGTCGCCAAATTCGCCGCCGCCATCCACGCCATATATGTCCGCTGTGTCGATCAACGTCATCCCGCAGTCCAGCGCCGTTTCAATCTTGCTCTGGGCGGTTGCCACATCTGTGCCGGCAAAACGCCAGCAGCCAAAAGCAATAGGACCGACTTCGAACGCGCTCGACCCAAGGCGGCGCGGGGAAGTGGAAAGGGTGACGGGAAGATCCATTTGCGAACTCGGCTGGTGTTATCCGGGTACCGGCGGCGGCGCGGAAAGAGCGCCCAGCGCAGCCAACGCGGCCGTGTGACCAGAGCGCACGGCACCGTCCATATAGCCGGTCCAGAAGAGCGAGGTTTCCGTGCCGGACCAGTGAAGCCGGCCGAGCGAGGGGCGCAATGCTTCTCCAAGGGTGGAGAGTTGACCGGGCGCCAGGGGCGAAACGCACCCTTTGGTCCACGGGTCGTCATCCCAGTTCTTCTCTGCATAGCCGACAGGCCTGGCTGCCTCTTCGCCGAAACATGCGGTGTAAGCCTCGGTGATTTGGAGTTTGCGGCTTTCCGGGTCTCGCGGCGCGGCATCCATATCCATGAAACACAGCAGCACACCCGACGACGCGTCGGCCGGAGAGTTGTCGACGGACCAGATATAGGGACCGGAATCGCTGAACGATTGTCCGCTAAAGCCTTTTTCACGCCAGAACGGCGTTCGGTACCGCATCTGGGCTTTGATACCGCTGCCGACCACTGGCCAGGTGCGGTGAAGGTCGGCACGTTTGGGAGGCAGGGGCGACTCAAAGACGATTTGATTGCAGAGCGACGGCGATA
>JANQMY010000039.1 GCA_028279895.1 Alphaproteobacteria bacterium | reverse complement strand
TATGGCCCACCGTAAAGCCCGTGATCACCAACAGCACCTGCCGCAGGTTTTGGCCCAACAACAGCAGCACCGCCACGAAAGCCAAATGATCGAGCCCCTCCAGGATGTGCTGGACCCCAAGGCCCACATAAACGGTGAAGGCCGGGCCGCTGGGCGGCGCGGCAGCGCCCTCGGCGCCGAAACCGAAGGCTTGGGTGCGCGTGCTATCGGAAAAGATCATTTCGCGCCAGCCTTCGGCGTGGTCGCGTGCGCGCGCAAAATGCACATGTTGGGCGGACAGGGCGAAGAATGACTCGTTGGTCACCTCTACCCCCTGCCACGTGCCGCCTGCCGGACATTGAAACCGCAATTCCTGCCGATGGTAACCCGCCGCCGCCCGCAAAGGCCGGGGCACGCCGCTGACCGGACAGGGCGCGCCATTCTGGCTCAGGCGGATCGTGTCCAGGAGATGGAGCGACAACAGCTCGCCCGGCAGCCGCGGCGTTTCATCCAACGCCCGCAGCAAGGTGACCCGCCGGGCGTCCACTTGGAACACCATGACAATGTGGTCCCCTTGCAGGCTCCAAGACGAAAAAGACTGGCTTTTGGTGTGGGCTGAAGCGGGCAGTACTAAGGCCCACATCCACAGAACCAGGAGGACGGCACGGACGATCACGGCGCATCGTCCGGCATCTGCCGCACAATGTCGGCTTCGGATTTGAGCCAGGCCAGGTAATCGCGCAAGGCTTGTTCATCGGACCGACGATTGTATTCCGCAACAACTTGGTCGCGCACCGTTGCCAGCGCCGGGGTCTCGCCCTTTTTGATATCCACCACAAATAAGAAATGATGGCCATTTCCGGATTTGATCGGCTCGCTGATCGATCCCAACGGCAGTGACAGCGCCGTCTCGGCCAAGGTGGGCCCTAAATAGTCCCGCAATTTGGATACGGGCAGGAACCCGTCGGGCACCTCCGGTAGGATGGCGTCGCCATCGTCCCGCACAACCTGTTCGAACGGCTCGCCCGCAACCAATCGGCCGGTGATCGCCTCCAGGCGGACCTCTATGTCCCCGTCCGAGTCATCTCTTACGAACAGGCGGCGGATGTGAAGCCGTTCGGTACGCGCAAAATAATCTTTGTTCTCAGCAAAAAACGCCGCAATCTCGTCGTCGGTCGGCATGTGCCCCGTCCGATCGGCGAGCACATAGGAGATCATGGCGTTCACAAGGCTTTTGCGGACGGATCTGTCCGACTGGGCAAGACCGATTTCAAGCCCCCTTTGAACCAACAGTTCTTCTTCGATCAGCCGTTCCAACAGCTCGGCCCGCACATCTTCGGTGATGGGATTGCGCTTATCTGCCGCCAGCGCCTCTAGGGCGCGGGTCAATTCGTCCGAGGCAATCGGGCGTTCGTTGACCCGGGCGGCCTCACCGTCCGACGGCAGGAACGTCGCGCCGTCCTCGACCAACGTCGCCCCAAGCGCGACAGCCAGCCCCAAAAATGCCCCCAAGATCAGGAGAGGTTTGGACTCGAACATGACGCGAGGTATCAGAACCGGCCGAACGCGAAACGCATGCCGTCAGCCTTCGGACGGCGCATAGGTGACGTAGATGGGCGACGACCAAGCGCGCCCCTCCGCAAGGGCCGTACACTGATCGCCCCTATCGCCGCGATAATCGCCATAGCACATATTGGTCTTGATGCAATTGCCGTCCGCATCGTAGTCGCAGCGCAGATTGTCGGCGTTGATGACCGGCAGCGGCTCCTGGATCGCACGCGCATAGTAGAGCGTATCGCGTTCGCGCCCGGCAAATTCAAGATCGGTGAATTCTACCGTGCAGCCCGCCTGATCCGGCACACACTCGAACGTCCGCCAAGGATCCGTGATCAGATCGTCGACCGTCTCGCCCTTTACATTTTGCGGCTGGATACGGACAATTTCAATCCGCGTGATCAAATGACGTTCGTCGGACGGGTTATAGCATTCGCCCGCACACAGGGCCTCGATACGCTCTGGCGACAGAGCGTCGGATGTATGTTCGGGACATCCGGGGTTCTGCTTGAACGCCCCCACTGCCCGCACACGGAATGCCGGGGCATCGCCCTGGGTGACCGCTCCCCCCATAGGGGTTTCGGTCTGCCCATCGGTGCTGAGATGATCGAACCACAGCAACATTCTTGGCCCGCTGGTGCCGTAGATTTCCTTGCGCTCCATCGCATCCCAGATCGCATCACGGTTGCGGCCCGTGGCATGGACAGCTGCGAGCCCGCCAGTGGTCCAGAAAGTGGATTGGCGTTCAACTTCCATAAGCCCAAAACCCGCTTGGGCCAACGCTTGATCCTGCGCGATTGACTCTGACGCCGCTTCGGGCTCTTCGTCTTTGTGGGGAGCGACTTCAAACCGCTCCTCGCGGGCGCCGCCGGATTCCGTGGTGCGCAACCGGTCTACCGCCTTGTAGCCGGTTCCCGGTCGGGCACGGTGATTGTCGCTGGAAGCGATGAACCCCCAATTGAAACGGCGCAAATTATCGGGATCATCGAAATTGGAGATGGCCCGTCCATATTGGGCCGGCGTGCCGGGCCGGTGGTTGAAGGGCGGCAAAAAACAATCCTTACACTGACCGGCATCCAGCCAGTCTTCCGGCGCTTCGCCCTTAACGGTGATGTGCCCCGCCACGCCCAAGGCTGCATAGTTTTGGCGGGCTTCGGCGGCGCGCAGCTCGCACACCGCATCGTCTTGACCTTCCGCGGCACACCGGTCCCGGATGATTTCGCCCGCACGCCAGCAGCTCGGCAGATAATTCGGCGACGGCGGCGGACACATGAAGTTGCCGTCTTCATCGGTTATGACAGCCCGCCATGGCCGGTATTCCTCGGAATTGCCGTGGCCCGACATCACTTCAATGATGGACTGCATTTCCGGCCGCATTTCAGCGGTCAACTGTTTATCCAAAGTGGTGGTGGGCGGCGTGTAAAACCCCCAACTGGTGCCATGGGGAATGACCAGCGGCGACAGGCCCTGCTCGTCCAAACTCTTGGCCAGGTCGGCCGGGGTGGGGGCGCTTTCGAAGCATTCGGCGGGAAGCTCGTTCGCAGGCACGCTCTTGTCGCAGGCGAGCACGCTACGCGAATCGTCCATATAACGCTTGAAATCATAGTATGCCTGACGGTTCGAGAAATCGACAACCGGCAGGATTGGCGGCAGCAAACCCGCCGACCCGCGAATGGTATCGGTAGCGACGCCGGTTGCGGCAATCGGCCGGGCCGAGATCTCATCATCCTCCAAGCCCTTGAAGATCACATTCTTGTGGCCGAAATGTTCCTCGGGCACCCGTCCGACTTGAGTCCATTCGAAGCCGACAAAAGACACCAGATCTTGGTCGCCGGCGGCCCCCGAAACCGCATTACACTGACGAATAGAGTCTTTGGTTTCTTGCCACCGGCGCGGCGTGCTGGCTTCCGCGTGGTCGGTGATCGACCAAAAATCGATGGCGGAGCAGTGACGCGCAAAATCACAGGCATCTGCCAGCGGATGCGCACCGTCTCCACCATTCAGGGGCAGGGCCCAAAGAAACGCATCCGTTGAAAACGTGCTGTGGACATGCAGATCGCCAAACAAGATTTGCTTCGGCTCGGCGACACCGATTTGCCGGGACGCGGCGGACTGTACCAAGGTACGGTTTTCGATGACCTCGCGCGGAGTTTGTGCGCCGGAGATTTCGCCGGGCCCGCGATGCTGTCCGTAGAGCCCAAAATAGCCACCGGCGAAATAACCGCCGACCGCCAGCACCACGATGGCGATTAGTCCCAATGCGCCGCGTACCATGTCTCCACCCCTATGTTTTTTTATCTTTGGCTTTACCGACTTGCGCGCCTATAGACCCAAGACGCCTTTGGCAATCACATTGCGTTGAATCTCATTCGACCCACCATAAATGCTCGACGCACGCAAATACATATAGTCGCTCATCGGCATGATCGAGTGTTCCGGCCCCACCGGTTCCTCATTCGTTTGCCCCAAAATGTCGAGACGGTGTGACGGACCGGCGTAATAGGCAACGGCCTCGACGGCCAATTCCGTCAGGCGCTGCTGCACTTCGGTCCCCACCACTTTGAGGATCGACGAGGCCTGGCCGGCCGCCTCCCCCTTCGCCATGTCGGACAAGATGCGCAGATTGGCATATTCCAAACTTGTTAGCTTGATTTCCACTTCCGCCAGCTTGCGCCGAAAATCGGGATCGCTGGCCAACGTGTCGCCGCCACCATCTTGTTCTTTGCCGGCAATCGCTTTCAACCGTTCCACCCGCTTCTTCGATTCCGGCACCCCCGCAATGCCTGTACGTTCGTTCACCAAGAGGAACTTGGCATAGGTCCAGCCCTTGTTTTCCTCACCCACCCGATTGGCTGCGGGCACCCGCACGTCGGTGAAGAACACTTCGTTCAGGTGGTGTTGGTCGTCGAGGGAAATGATCGGCCGCACCTCGATGCCCGGCGTTTTCATGTCGATCAACAGAAACGAAATACCTTCCTGCGGCTTACCTTCCGGTTTCGTCCGTACAAGGCAGAAAATCCAATCGGCCATGTGTGCGTTGGTGGTCCAAATCTTGTGCCCATTGACCACATAGTCGTCGCCGTCGCGCACAGCGGCGGTGCGCAGCGACGCCAGATCGGATCCGGAGCCCGGTTCCGAATAGCCTTGGCACCACCAAACGTCACCGGACAAAATGCCGGGCAAGTGTTGCGCCTTCTGCGCGTCATTGCCGAACGTATAAATGACAGGCCCAACCATACTGATACCGAAAGCCTGTAAGCGCGGCGCGTTGGCGTTGGCAAATTCTTCGTTGAAAATGTGCTTTTGCGTGGCCGTCCAGCCGGTGCCGCCATGCTCCTTCGGCCAGTTCGGCGCCGCCCATCCTTTTTCGTAGAGCGACCTGTGCCACGGCGCCATGATATCCCTCGGCACAGATAAGCCGTCCTTCATATTCTGCTTAAGAGCGTCAGGCAGCTTGTCATCAAAAAAGGCAACAACTTCTTTGCGAAACTTTTCGTCTTCCGGCGACATGGACAGATCCATTTGACCGCTCCCTCATTATCAAACAGCAAAACTTCGCTGACGATTTGTCATTTGCGGCAAGCGTAGCCTGGATCGTGCATATTTTCCAACCCGCCACCTCCGATGACCTGCGCGGCACCGCATGACGGCCCTCAAGATACAGGTGGTATTTCACCGGTCGCGCATGAATGCGACAACGCGGTTACGGAAAGCGCACCGTCAACGGTCCGCCTCACCAGGCAGGAGGCTGGAAAGGGGCTCCGTTGCCCCCATGCAAGTCACACTGCTCTCAGAAAGACGCCGCACAAAACGTCAAGCACGACATTTTCCGTGTGTTCACGGGCGGACGCAGCTCGTTTGACCTCAGCTTATGCTCAGCATTTGGTGCTGCTATGCCACGAGCTAGTAGACGCCCCCAAGCTTGCGGTGATCCCACGACACGATTTTTGTCGGCACTACCCGGATACCGGTTCTTTTTTCCGCCCGCTTCACGAGACCGGCCCGAAATGCCGCAGGGTCCACACCCGGCGCACCGCCCGTCCGCTGCGTAATCTGCTCTAAGATATCGGCGACTTTTTCCGTCTCGTGAATCAACTCCGCCGCGCCATAGAGCACCACGGCGCGCAACTCTTCATAGATCGTGCCGTCTTCGGCCAGCAGACTCACCCGCGGATCGCGTTCCAAGTTTTTGATCTTCTGACTTTTCGAGAACGTGGTCATGGACACGCTGCCGTCGTCGCCATAGGCAAACCACATGGGCATGGGGTGCGGCACGCCGTCCGGGCCGATCGAATTGATGATGATGGTGCGATGGGTATTCAGGAACCCGCGCATTTCGTCGTCGGTGAGTTTGATTTGGTCGCGCCGTGACATACTGGCCTCGTGTTTGATGGGTCTTTGTTGAACTATTGGGTCGGCGCAACCCGTGCGAGGTCTTCAGCAAAGCGCGTATCGCCGGGGCTGAGTTCCACTGCGCGTTGATATTTTTCGCGCGCCGTTTCCAAATCGCCCCGGGTCTCCGCCAAGAATCCCAACGCACGCTCCGCCACCGCGCTGTTCGGATCGAGACGCAGCGCCTTGTCGCAATCTTCTTGAGCTTCGTCCAGCCGGCCCAATGGAACCAACGCCTCGCAACGGCCTGCAAAAGCGGTCACCGCGCTGGGGTTAAGTTCCCCGGCGATCGAATACACATCGGCGGCTTCCTCGAAGCGGCCAAGTGCCGCCAAGGCGCGTCCTTCGGCTGCGCGAGACCGCCACTCAAGCGGATCGATCTCGCTTGCCCGTTCGTAATCCGTAAGAGCCTTTTCAGGGTCGTTTTGCGCCCAATAGAGGTCGCCACGGGCAAGATAGGTGAATGAATCCTCCGGGTCGATTTCGAGCGCACGGCTCAGATCGGCCAGCGCTTTATCGGGATCGCCTGTCTCGCGGTAAATCTGTGCGCGCCAGAACAGGCTGTATGTATCTTCCGGGTCCAATTCCAATGCCGCGTTGAAATCGGACAGGGCACTTGGAAGATCGCCCTTGTCCAGATACGCATTACCCCGCCGCACGAAGATGTAACCGCGGCGTTCGTCGATTTCGAGCGCCTTGGTGAAATCGGCAATCGCTTTGTCCAGCTCGCCGGTTTCGCCATGCGCAAAACCGCGATTGAAATAGGCCGAGACCAGAGACTCCTCATCCAAATCGCCCGACTCGATCGACACGGTCAGCTTATCGATCGCGGCATTATTTTCACCGGAGTCGAGCG
>JANQMY010000078.1 GCA_028279895.1 Alphaproteobacteria bacterium | reverse complement strand
CCACCCGCCGTAACCTGTTTTCCGGCCTGGCCGGCAGTTCCACCCTGCTGATCGGCACCCATTTCAACGAACCGACAGCAGGCCATATCGCTGCGGATGGTGACGGATATCGATTTGTCACCGGGCCATCCGCCTCTAACTAGAAAGAACACATCATGACCAGTTTTGCCGCCGCCAAAGCCGCCGAAAACCCAAACGCCTTCGCGGTTCGTGATCCGAAGAAAAGCTATAGCTGGGCCGAGGCCGACGATATTCTCAATCGCGTGGTCAACGGGTTGCTGAAATATGATCTTGGGACGGATCATCGCATTGCGATTTTTGCGGAAAATGCGGCGGAAACGGCGCTGGCCAACATTGGGGGACTGCTTGCCGGCGTGTCCGTGGTGCCGGTGAATTTTCACCTGACCGCCGAGGAAGTGGCCTATATCTTGAGCGATTCCGGCGCCAGGCTTCTTTTTGTGGATGGCGCCACCGCCGAACGCGGCCTGGAAGCGGCGGCCGAGGCGGGCATAGAGACGATCATTGCGTGGGATGCCGAACATGTCGCGGGCGTCATTCATTGGCCGGACTGGCTTGCTGGCAACAGCGCCGACAATCCGCCAACGAATATGACACCGCGGCCAAATCTTCTGTACACGTCGGGCACGACCGGGCGCCCGAAAGGCACACCGTTGCCGCCCACCATGTTTGCCGGCGGGGAAACCATCGACGAACACCTTCGCCTGATGAGGGAGATGGCGGAGGTCGCGGGTCTTTCCGACGGCACGCAGCTTGTGGTGGGGCCGCTTTATCACACGGGTCCGCTCAGTGCGGCGCGCAGCTTGGCGCGCGGGGCGCCGCTTGTGGTGCTCGGCCGGTTCGATGCGGAAAAAACGCTAGCGGCTATCGAAGAATACAAGATCGAAGGCACGCTTATGGTGCCGACCCATTTCGTCCGCATGCTCGCTTTGCCGGAAGACGTGCGCAACAAATACGACACAAGCTCGCTTGATCGCATTGCGCATACCGGCGCTAAATGCCCGGTGGATGTGAAGCGCGCCATGATCGAGTGGTTGGGGCCGGTCTTGTTCGAGGCCTATGGGGCCAGTGAAGTGGGCACCACCAATCAGATCACATCGGAAGAATGGCTCGAGCATCCGGGGTCTGTGGGGAAGACCAACGAACCGTTCGAAGCGATGATTTTGGACGATGACGACAATCCTCTGCCGCCCAATACGGAAGGGCGCTTGTTCTTCAAAGACACAACCGGCCGCGGTGTGGTCTACCACAACGATCCGGAAAAGACGGCGGCCGCTCATATCGCGCCGGGCGTCTTTACGCTGGGCGAAATCGGCTACATGGACGAGGACGGTTATGTCTATATCACCGACCGCTTTAGCGACATGGTGGTGTCCGGGGGCGTGAACATCTATCCCGCGGAATCGGAGCAAATCATCATCGATCACCCGGATGTGCAGGATGTGGCGTGTATTGGCGTGCCCAATCCGGAAATGGGAGAAGAGCTGAAGGCGTTGGTCATTCCGCGCGATGCGGGACATGTGCCTGCGGCAGAGGATATTATTACGTGGTGCCGGGATCGGCTGTCTCATTACAAATGTCCGCGCAGTGTCGATTTTGTCGACGACCTCGGACGTAACACCATGGGCAAGGTGAATAAGCGCAAGCTCAAGAAGCCCTATTGGCCATAGGCGCGAGTTCGTCGCTTTGCCTCCCTTTTCTCAAAGTGCTTGAATGCATGGTGATGCAGGGCGAATTGAGGGGGGATCGCGATGAGATCAATGGCAGCCTTGGTGCACCGTGGATGGCGCAATTTTCTGCTGATCGGTTTGGCACTTGCGCTCGCGGCATGCGAGTCGACCGGCGGGCCGCTGGGCCTGACGAAAGATCAGCAACTCGCGTTGGGACGCCAGGAGCATCCGAAAATTGTCTCGGCCTTTGGCGGGGAAATTCAGGACGCGGCTCTTAAGAATTACGTGAACCGCATTGTTGCCAAGTTGATGGCCGCCTCCGACCAGCCCGACATGGCCATCAAGACGACGGTGCTCGACTCGCCGGTGGTGAACGCCATGGCGCTGCCCGGCCATGTTTATGTGACCCGCGGCCTGCTTGCGCTGTCCAACACGGAAGCGGAACTGGCAGGCGTGCTGGGGCATGAAATCGGTCACATCTTTGAACAACATACGGCGGAACGGGTCAGCCGCTCCAACATCGCCGGCATCGGCGCGGCGGTTGTCGGCATTCTGACCGGCGATCAGGGCATGTATCAGATGGCCTCTCAGGGCGCGCAACTCTATCTGCTGAGCTTCTCGCGCGCGCAAGAATATGAAGCCGACCAAGTGGGTGTGCGCCTGTTGGCGCGCGCCGGGTACAACCCGGTGGCCGAAGCCGATTTTCTCAATTCTCTTAATCGCTGGTCGCAACTCGAAGCGCGGCTGGCCGGGCGTCCGGCGGCACCGCCCGAGTTTTTGTCGACCCACCCGAATACGGCGGAACGGGTGCGCCGCGCTGCCGCAGAAGCGCAGGTGCTCAATATTCAAGGGGCGCGTAACGGACGGAGCGACTTTCTGCTCGCCATCGACGATATGCTGTATGGCGACGACCCCCGCCGACAGGGGTTCATCCGCGGCACCAGCTTCTATCACCCCGAAATCGGTATGATGTTCCGTGTACCCGACGGTATGAAATTGCGAAACACCCCCCAGTCGGTGGTGGCCCAAAGCCAAGTGGCCCAGATGCAGTTTATCGGCGCCAATTCGCAAAACGGACCGGCACCGCTAATCAACGCGCTGAGCCAACAACTCCAAGTGAACTTGGGATCGCCGC
>JANQMY010000002.1 GCA_028279895.1 Alphaproteobacteria bacterium | reverse complement strand
GATATGGCGGTCGAGACATGTGGCTATTCTTTCTCAGGCGTAGGCGAAGTTCGCCACTTCGGCCGTGAACAAGGCGGTTTGCTCGGTGAGCTTATCGCCCGCCGACAACAACCCGCCCCCGATCAGCAACATGACGTCGCGCCCGTAGAATTCAAGCATCTCCGGCACGCGGTCGACGGTCATGCCGCCCGCCGGGATGGGCACGCAGGGCTTGATGTCCAGGTCGCGGGACAGTGCCGTCGCCGCCAGCGCCCCGCAGGTTTCCGGCGTGTAGCCGAACCGCCCGCCATGATTGGGGAAGATGGTGGCGTCGGCGCCCATCATCCGGAAGATCTTGCCTAACAAAAGCGGCGGCAGAATGCGCGATCCGCCGGACATGGCCGGATGCGCCATAAAGGCCAGTTCCGGATTTTCCCGGGAGAGCTGCCGAAAGGTCGCAAGACCGGTAATCATCGGCGCAATCAACACCGCCTCGATCTCCTGCGCCTTGGCCAGCGCGACCTGTTCCCGCAGCTGATCCAAATGGCCCGACAGGCTGGGCAGATATCTTGTGCGCCCGCCCGTATGCGCGTTCGCCGTGGCAATCGCATCGCCGCAGGCCAAGACGCGTTCGCGAAACGGGCTGTAAGCCTGATCCGCAAGCCCGTGATCGTCCTTGATAAAGTCAAGGCCACCCAACGCCATTTGATTGGCGACTTTGGCAAGCCCTTTGGCGGGCAGACCTTGCGGCTTCAGGGCCGAGCATGTCATGCCCCGGTTTTCCGCCCCACAGCGTGCCCGCCAGCCCGCGACCCCCTGGTTGGGACCGCCGAAAGCCTGCACCACCTCTTCCGGAAACAGAACATCCGCCAACACCACATCCGGATGGATCGACGTATTGCCGAACAGCATATTCATGAGCTGGCCGGGCTCCGGCCCGGTCGTTGACGTGGCAAGATCGATCCGCACTTCGAACGTGCCGTCGCCGCGATCCGCAATTCCCACCACCTGGCCGACCGTCTCGTCGAGCACGCGCTGATCCGAAATCGCATCCACCGGCATTTCGACGCTTTGTTCGACCGCGATAATATGCGCGCGCGCCTCGATTTCGTCTGCCGTGCTTCCCACATGGTAAATTGCCGTAATTCTTGACATACAACCTGCTTTTCCGCTTTCGATAGCCGGATATTTCATAATCTGTTCTGCCCTAGTACGCCAGTTTCCTTATGACAATCACCGATTTCCTTGGTCTTCAGGCCACCCACAACCCCCACCGCTGGATTCTGCCCGTTGAGCAGCACCTCTGCACGCCGGCGGATTTTTTGTTCGGCGGCGCTGCCCTGGCCGCCGGAATCAAGGCCATGGAAGAAACCACCGGGCGCCAGGCCATTTGGGCCACTGCCCAATATCTATCCTTCGCCCGCCGGCCGGCCATCATCGATATCGACGTGGTCGAACCCGTGTCGGGCAATTACATCTCGCAAGCGCGGGCCATCGCCCATGTGGACGACAAGGAAATCATCGCGGTCAGCGCCGCCTTGGGCGACCGGCCGAGCGAGCATGTGGGCTGCTGGGCCGAGTGTCCAGATGTACCTCCGCCGGACGCCTGCCCTTTGGTGAAACTGCCGGAAGAGCATCCCCCCAACATCCACCACAATGTGGAGAAGCGCCTGGTACGCGGCAAATTCGGCTTCTTCAACTTCGGTGAACCGTCCGATGACGGCCGCCTGATTTTCTGGTGCCGATTCCCCGGCATCGACATGTCCGCCGCGACCTTGGCCATCATCGCGGACTTCATGCCGTCGGGCGTGGGCAATGTGCTCCAGCGGCGCGCCGGCGGCAACAGCTTGGACAACACGATTCGCATCGTCTCCCTGGAACCGAGCGAGTGGGTGCTGTGCGACGTGCACATTCATGCAATCGCCCGCGGCTTCGGCCACGGCCGTATCCATCTCTGGAGCCAAAATAAAACTCTGCTGGCCACGGCCAACCAATCGGTAATTGTGCGCATCCACGATTGACGACGGCACCCGCCCCACCATCTCGTAACCGCAGCGCGCATTCAGACCAAAGAATTCGCTGGCTGGCCGGTCCGCCAATCCCGTAAGGTCGCCTTTCAAGCGGATAACAGGCAAGACACCACATGACAAGCGGCAAAGACATCCTCAACGACAGCGCACGGAATAAATCTACAGCGTTTTCGAGAAAGGAACGCGAGCAATACGGCCTTCGCGGCCTGCTGCCTTTTGCGGTCGCCGACCTCGAAACCCAAAAGCAACGCGCCCTGGAGAACATGCGGCGGAAGCCTTACGACATCGAGCGTTACATCTTCCTCAATGCCCTACTGGAACGCAATCAAGTTCTTTTCTACCGTACACTGATTGATCATATCGAAGAATTAATGCCGCTGATCTACACGCCGACCGTCGGTCAAGCATGTAAGGAATTCGCGCAAATCTTCCGGCGGGCGCAAGGGTTTTACATTACGCCCGACGATCGGGGCGACATCTACCGAATCCTTGGAAATTGGCCGGAACTGGACATCCGCATGATTGTGGTGACCGACGGCGAACGGATTCTCGGCCTTGGCGATCTGGGCGCCAGCGGCATGGGTATTCCCATCGGGAAACTCAGTCTGTATGTGGCGGGGGCCGGTATCGATCCAAAACACTGTCTACCGGTGATGCTGGATGTCGGCACCAACAATGAAGAGATTCGAGAAGACCCGCTTTACCTGGGTTACCCAAAGCCGCGCATTACCGGCGAAGCCTATGACAGTTTAGTCGCCGAGTTCGTCGACGCAGTCCAAAGCCGCTATCCTCGCGCGCTTATTCAGTTTGAAGACTTTCTCACGCCCAATGCCTACAAGCTGCTGAACCGGTATCGAGACAAAGTGTTGTGCTTCAACGACGATATCCAAGGCACCGCCGCGGTCGCCCTTTCCGGTATCTATGCCTCGACCCGCATTTCCGGGTACGACTTCAAGGATCTGCGGATTATGTTTTTGGGCGCAGGGTCTGCTGCGACCGGGATTGCCGACCTGCTGACCTCGGCCTTTGAAGCCGAAGGCCTGTCCAATAAAGAAGCCCGCGAAAGGCTGTGGTTCGTGGATATCAATGGCTTGGTGGTAAAAAGCCGGTCGGACCTGATGCCCCACAACCTGCCTTACGCCCATGAGGAAACGCAGCTCGACTTTCTTGCAGCGATCGACCGGATCAAACCGCACATTCTTATTGGCGCCACCGGTGCGCCAGGCACGTTCACGACGCAATCCGTCGAACGGATGGCACGGCATCATGACCGCCCTGCCATCTTCGCTTTATCGAACCCCACCTCTCGCGCCGAGTGCACGGCGGAGCAGGCATATAATTGGTCCGGCGGGAAAGCGATTTTCGTCAGCGGCAGTCCGTTTGCGCCGGTGACCTACCAAAGCCAGACGTATCACCCGGGCCAGGGTAACAATGCCTACATCTTCCCAGGTATCGGCCTTGGCGCCCTGGCCTGCGGTGCGACGCGCATTACGGATGGCATGTTTTTGGCGGCCGCCCGCTCACTGGCATCGCAAGTGGCCCAGAACCAGATCGACAACGGCACGCTCTATCCGCCGCTGCCGGCGCTACGGGACGTTTCCAGAGGCATTGCCCGAGCCGTCGCCAAAGCCGCCATGGATGACGGCGTTGCGACTGCCCCCTCCCTCCAAGAGGTAGACGCCTACCTTTCTGACAATTGGTATGACGCCACCTATACCAGCGCACCCTAGCGGGATCAGGCCAGCATCGCCGCAAAACCGTCGGATCGTCATTAAATCGTCAATATCCGATCGATAGGATAACGCCTATCAGCTTATCCCGCGTGATCAGAATGAGTATGTCATGTTGAGTTTGCGTACAGAGAATCGCCTCGGGACCATGGCGTTGCGCGCCTTAGCCCTTTCTTCCCTTCTTATGGCGACCGGCTGCGTAGCCTCGGAGCCGCCTCGTCCGGTGGCGGATGGATTGGTCGATGCCGCCATAGAGCGCACCACGCACAAAGTCACCTATAATGGCCGTTACATCAAAATTGCCTATCCAAATGGCGATGTGCCGAACCATATTGGCGTTTGCACGGACGTCATCATTCGCAGCTACCGGGCTTTGGGCGTCGACCTACAGGAATTGGTCCATGAAGATATGAAGCGCGCATTTCATGAATATCCCAATTTGCAGATGTGGGGATTGAGCGCACCGGACACAAACATCGATCACCGCCGCGTGCTGAACCTTCGGGTATTTTTCGAACGCCATGGCGAAAGCCTGCCCATCTCGGACGATCCGGCGGACTACAAACCCGGCGATTTGGTGACGTGGGAGCTGGCGGAAGACGGGGACGGCACGAAGAAGCCGCATATCGGCATTGTGGCCAATGAAATGTCCCTGGACGGCAAGCGGCCCAAGATTATTCACAATATCGGCTGGGGACCGGACATGAACGACATGTTGTTCTGGTTCAAAATCACCGGCCACTACCGCTATGACGGCCCTGTCGACTTGACTGATGTCCATGTGGCAGCACACAGCGAACCAGAAGACACGCAATTCGACTGATCAGGCTAGCCCGATCTGTGCGGTTAGAGATAACGGATTTTCGGGCGTCCGCCGTGATAGCCAAAAAATGGCGTGGGCGTGGACGTGGTTTCGTCTTTTTCCAGCCGCTGCTTGGCCTCAGTGAGCATAAACTCGGTCACATCAATGATCGGCAGCTTGAGCGCTTCGTCGATCGGGTGCCACGCCAAATCCGATAGCTCGCCATTGCTGCGCAAATCGCCACGAATATCTTCGCCGTTGACGATAAAGAAACGTGCGTGAAACCGGATCGGGCTTTCCGACGGGGTGATTGCACGGCCCAAAAAATAAAGGCCGGCCTGATCCGGCAAGAAGGGCAATTCGCCCTCATCGGCGTCGGGCCCAAGGTAAAGGCCGGTCTCTTCGTATGTTTCGCGCAGTGCTGTTGTCGCCAGGGTTTTGGCCATGTCGCGGTTTGCCGAGCCGTGGGTTTCGAGCTGCTGGTGCGCCCGCTGCGACAGGGGACGGCTGATGGCAATTGTCCGGTCCGTGGCATCGACACGCCCGCCGGGGAAAACAAACGCATCGGGAATAAAGGCAGCCTTTTGCGGACGCCGCCCCATGAGGGTTTCGAATGTATGGCCGGCGGATCTGTAGATCACCAGACTTGCCGCATTGCGCGGTTTGACGGGGGTACCGGGCATGGGCAAGCGGCTCCGCTATCGTGGAAGGAGGGTCGAGCCGGTGAGAAACTCGTCAACGGCCCGCGCGCATTGCCGGCCTTCCCGAATGGCCCACACCACCAACGATTGGCCGCGGCGCATATCGCCTGCCGTAAATACTTTGTCCACGGATGTTTTGTAGTTCTCCGTGTCAGCCTGCACATTGCCGCGGCCGTCCAAATCGACCTTCAGCGCTTCGACCATGCCGTCATGTTCCGGGTGAATAAAGCCCATGGCCAACAGCACAAGATCTGCCGGCAATTCGAATTCGGAGCCCGGCACTTCTTTCATGACCATGCGGCCGTCGTCGCCCGCTTCCCAGTTGACGCGCACGAGTTCAAGCGCCGTGACCTTGCCGTCTTTGCCTTTCACCGACTTGGTATTCACCGCCCAATCCCGGTCACACCCTTCCAGATGGGAGCTGGATGTACGCAGTTTCAAAGGCCAGTCGGGCCATGTGAGCCCCTTGTTTTCCTTCTCCGGCGGCTGGGGCATGATTTCAAGCTGAGTAATCGACTTAGCCCCATGGCGGTTCGATGTGCCGATGCAGTCGGACCCGGTATCGCCGCCGCCGATGACGATGACGTCCTTGCCGTCAGCAAACAGGGGTTTGTTATCGGTCACCTGCTCGCCCGCGACCCGCTTGTTTTGCTGGGTCAAAAACTGCATGGCGTAATGCACGCCATCGAGATCGGCACCCGGCACGTCGAGCGGCCGCGGCACTTCGGAGCCGCCGGCCAGGACGACAGCGTCGAATTCTTCCAGCAGCTCGTTCACATCCACATTGACGCCCACATGGGAATTGGGCCGGAACTCCACCCCTTCCGTTTGCATCTGCGCCATGCGGCGGTCGATATGATATTTTTCCATTTTGAAGTCTGGAATGCCGTAACGCAGCAAACCGCCAATGCGCGCATTCTTTTCGAACACCACGATTTTATGGCCGGCGCGCGCCAATTGCTGGGCGCAAGCCATGCCCGCTGGACCGGAGCCGACGACAGCCACCCGATGCCCCGTGCGGTGCGGCGCCACTTGGGGGAGCACCCAGCCTTCGTCCCACGCCCGATCGATAATGGCGCATTCGATCGTTTTGATGGTGACCGGGCGCTCGGAAATGTTCAGCGTACAGGATTCTTCGCAGGGCGCCGGACAGATGCGCCCGGTGAATTCCGGAAAGTTGTTCGTCGAATGCAGCACATCGATCGCGCTTTTCCAATCGCCGCGATAGACCAGATCATTCCAGTCGGGAATGATATTGTTGACCGGGCACCCCGTGTGACAAAACGGAATGCCGCAATCCATGCAGCGCGCGCCCTGCTTGCGAACTTCGTCCTCCGACAACGGAACAACGAATTCCTTGTAGTTCTTTACCCGTTCGCCAACAGGTGCGTAGACCCGATCCTGCCGATCGATCTCTTTAAATCCGGTAGGTTTTCCCATGAAATTTACTCTCCTGCCGCCACGCTCACTTTTTTGGCTGGCGCCGTTTGCGGCCGGGTTTGCATCTCCATCAAAGCCCGCCGGTAATCGGTCGGAATGACTTTGACAAATTTCGGAAGATAGTCTTCCCAGTTCTCCAAGATGTGCCGCGCACGGGCGCTATCCGTGTGCAGCATATGTTTCTCGATGAGGCGGCGCAGCCGCGCGGCATCATGCTTGAGCATATGTGCGGCGATATCGGCGTCGCTGGCCGGGCCGTCGTCGCGGATGCTCTCCAATTCCACCATGGCCAGATTGCAGCGTTCCTTGAAGCAATCGTTTTCATCGAGCACATAGGCCAAACCGCCGCTCATCCCCGCGGCAAAGTTCCGTCCGGTTTCCCCAAGGACCGCAACCACACCACCCGTCATGTATTCGCAGCCGTGATCGCCCACACCTTCAACCACCGCCGATGCGCCGGAATTGCGGACGGCAAAGCGTTCGCCCCCAACGCCCCGGAAATAGCATTCACCGCCAATTGCCCCATACAGCACCGTGTTGCCCACGATGATGTTTTCTTCCGGGACAAAACTGCTGACTTGCGGCGGATAAATCACCAAGCGGCCACCCGAAAGGCCCTTGCCCACATAGTCGTTGGCATCACCTTCCAATTCGAAGGTAACGCCCTTCGACAAAAATGCTCCAAAGCTTTGCCCAGCCGTGCCGTTGAGCTTTACATGCAAGGTTTCTTCGGCCAGACCGTCATGACCGTGCTTCTCGGCAATCCTGCCCGACAGCATGGCACCCACGGTACGGTTGACATTGCGGACATCGGTTTCGATGCGCACCGGTTCCTTCCGAAGAATGGCGGGTTGCGCTTCGCCGATCAGCTTATGATCCAGCGCTTTTTCAAGGCCGTGATCTTGAGTTTCGCAATTGTAGATCGCCACGTCCGATCCGGGGTCCAACACATGGATCAGCGGCGACAGGTTAAGACCCTTCGCTTTCCAATGGTCGACAGCCGCACGCACTTCCAGCTTATCGCGCCGGCCGATCATTTCGTCAAAAGTTCGGAAGCCGAGTTCCGACATCAATTGCCGCACTTCATTGGCGACAAAGGTGAAGAAGTTGATCACATGTTCCGGCTGACCGGTGAACAGTTTGCGCAGTTCCGGGTCTTGGGTCGCCACGCCCACCGGACAGGTATTCAAGTGGCATTTGCGCATCATGATGCAGCCGGCCGAAATCAAGGCCGCTGTGGCGATGCCGAATTCATCCGCCCCCAGAAGAGCGCCCACCACCACATCGCGTCCCGTGCGAATGCCGCCGTCAACCTGGACCGCAATGCGGCCCCGTAAGCGGTTCCGCACAAGGGTTTCGTGGGTTTCGGCAAGGCCGATTTCCCACGGACTGCCCGCACTTTGGATCGACGTGATCGGGCTGGCGCCGGTACCGCCGTCAAACCCCGCGATAGTCACATGATCCGCATGGGCCTTGGCCACGCCTGCCGCCACCGTGCCCACACCGATTTCGGACACCAGCTTCACGCTGATCCGCGCCTCGGGATTGACGTTTTTGAGATCGTGGATCAGCTGCGCCAAATCCTCGATCGAATAAATGTCGTGGTGCGGCGGCGGCGAAATGAGGCCGACGCCCGGCGTCGAATGGCGCACGCGGGCAATCCACTCATCGACTTTGTGGCCCGGCAGCTGACCGCCTTCGCCGGGCTTGGCGCCCTGCGCCATCTTGATCTGAATGTCGGCTGCATTGACCAGATATTCCGTGGTCACACCAAACCGGCCGGACGCCACCTGCTTGATGGCGGAGCGCATGAGATCGCCATTTTCATTCGGCGTGTAGCGCGTGGATTCTTCGCCGCCCTCGCCACTATTGGACTTGCCCCCTATGCGGTTCATGGCAATGGCCAGCGTGGTATGGGCTTCCCACGAAATTGACCCGAACGACATGGCGCCGGACGCAAACCGTTTGACGATTTCAGACGCAGGTTCCACCTCGTCCAACGGGAGCGGCTGATCCAGCTTTTTGAAATCGAACAAGCCGCGCAGATTGCGCAGCTTCTTGTCCTGCTCGTTCATGCGCCGGGAGAAGGCCCGGTATTTGGCTTCATCGCCCGATCGCGCTGCGTGCTGCAGCAGACCAACCGTTTCCGGCGTCCAAGCATGCTCCTCACCGCGCAGCCGGTAGGCCACTTCGCCGCCCACATCCAGCGCATCGCGGTAGATGAGCGTATCGCTATAGGCGATGCTGTGACGGCGCACCGTTTCTTCGGCGATTTCGGCAAGCCCTACCCCGTCAATCGCGCAATGGGTGCCGGTGAAATAGGTATCCAAGAATTCTTGGCTAAGGCCCACGGCGTCGAAGATCTGTGCACCGCAATAGGACTGATAGGTGGAAATGCCCATTTTGGACATCACTTTCAGAATGCCTTTACCCACCGCTTTCACATAGCGCTTGTGGATCTCTTCGACCGACAGGTCGTCCGACAGCTCGGGACGCAGGCCTTCAAGCGTATCAAGCGCGAGATAGGGATTGATCGCTTCCGCGCCATACCCCGCCAGCAGGCAGAAATCATGGACGCGCCGGGCTTCCCCGGTTTCGATCACCAGCCCCACCTCGGTGCGCAACCCTTCGCGAATAAGGTGATGGTGCACCCCGGCCGTCGCCAGCAATGCCGGAATGGCCACGCGGTCGGCGTCAATGGCGCGGTCCGACAAAATGAGAATGTTGAAGCCTTCGCCTTGGGCTGCTTGCGCCTCTTCAAAAATGCGCGCCAACGCCTTTTCCATCCCGGCTGCGCCTTCCGCCGCCGGATAGGTGATGTCGATCGTCTTTGTACGGAAAGCGTCGTCCACATGATATTCAATGCGGCGGATGCGTTCCAAATCATAATTGGACAGAATGGGGTCGCGTACTTCTAGCCGAAGCTGATTGCCGCCCTTGCCCAAATCCAACAGGTTCGGCCGCGGGCCAATCAGTGACACCAGGGACATTACCGATTCCTCCCGGATCGGATCGATCGGCGGGTTGGTGACCTGGGCAAAGCACTGCTTGAAATAGTCGTAAAGAACCTTGGACCGGTCCGACAGCACCGCGATGGGCGTGTCGCGCCCCATGGAACCGATCGGGTCTTGCCCGCTGGTCACCATGGGAATCAGGAAGGTGCGGATGTCTTCCTGGGTATACCCAAAGGCCTGTTGGCAATCCAAAAGGGTCTGCGGGTCCGGCGGCATGGGAGCCACCTCGCTGGGCAAGTCTTCCAGATGAATTTGCGTTTCGTCGAGCCATTCCTGATAGGGCTTGTCGTTGGCCAGGTCGGCCTTCAACTCTGCGTCGTCGATGATGCGGCCTTGTTCCATATCGATCAGGAACATCTTACCCGGCTGCAACCGCCACTTTTTGACGATTTTTTCCTCGGCGATGGGCAACACGCCGACTTCCGACCCCATCACAACCAGGTCGTCGTCGGTCACCACATAGCGCGCAGGGCGCAAGCCGTTACGGTCCAGGGTCGCGCCGATCTGCCGGCCATCAGTGAAGGCCACCGCGGCGGGACCGTCCCACGGTTCCATAAGCGCCGCGTGGTATTCATAGAAGGCGCGGCGATCGTCATCCATCAGCGGGTTGTCGTTCCACGCTTCCGGAATCATCATCATCATGGCATGCGACAGGGAATAACCACCGGCCACCAGAAGCTCGAGGGCGTTGTCGAATGTGGCAGAGTCGGACGACCCATCGCCGATCAACGGCCACAGCTTGTCCAAATCATCGCCCATAATGTCGGACACCATGGAATGCCGGCGTGCGGCCATCCAATTGATGTTGCCGCGCACGGTGTTGATCTCGCCATTATGGCAAAGATATCGGAAGGGCTGCGCCAACTTCCACGACGGGAAGGTGTTGGTAGAGAAGCGCTGGTGCACCAGCGCCAGCGCGGATTGCGTACGCGGGTCGGTCAGGTCTTTGTAATAGGCCGGCAGGTTGGGCGCCAAAATCATGCCCTTGTAGACGATGGTGCGCGTCGACAATGAGCTGATGTAGAAATCTTCCATGACCGCGTCGGCGCGCGTCTTGGCGAGACGATGGGCCTGCTTGCGGATGACAAAAAGCTTGCGCTCAAAAGCATTTTGATCGGCGATCCCGGCGCCGCGCCCCACAAAGAATTGGCGGATGATCGGCTCGTCCGGTTTGACGCTTTCTCCGAGTACGGAGTTATCGGTGGGCACGTCGCGCCAACCGAGCACCTTCTGGCCTTCGGCCGCAACGGTTTCTTCAATCGACTGCACACAAATGTCGGCAAAGCCGTCCAGCGGCGGAATGAAAATCTGACCCACCGCGTATTCGCCCGCCGGGGGCAAGTCAACGCCGGCCGCGGCGCATTCTTCACGCAGCAATTGGTCGGGAATCTGGATCAGAATGCCGGCGCCGTCGCCCGCCAACGGATCTGCGCCCACAGCGCCCCGATGGTCGAGATTCACCAGGATTTCCAGGCCCTGTCGAACAATCTCGTGGCTTTTGCGGCCCTTAATGTTGGCCACAAACCCGACACCACAATTATCGTGTTCGTTTTCCGGACGGTATAAGCCGCCGGTCATCCGATTGCTCTGCTCGCGCATTCCCACAGTCGCCAAAACCCTATTTTCTCGCCTCTCTCACGCGGCCATTTGTTCACCCAAACCACCGCAATCGGTCAAGTCCCCGCGCTTAGCGCGCCCTTCGGACTTACCCGACGATCTCGTAACCTATTGAGAATGCACGCATTCTCACGAATTTTGTTTTTCCGGTTGCCGTCGAGACCGGTTGAGCGGGCCACGGCCGGCATACTCTGCGCATGCCTTTTTCCCACAAGCCCGTTTTGAGCGCTTGTCGGCCCTATGCTCCATTTCTGTGCCGGGAACTACGCATCCCGAAGGGGTCTTATATCACAAATCCGGTCGTGATACTGCTTTCTAAATGCCCCTTTTTGACGGCTGGCTCTGCTAACGGCCACACAAACGTCAGCATCACAGACCTATTTTAGGGCAATTTTCCCGGAAAACACAAGAGGGCGCGGCTGCGTCCCATTGCCCGCCATCGCAGAGAAAGGCGCCCATGGCCCCCGCATCGAGAGAGGACCGCCACCCTGCCCAGGCATCGCACAGGCCGGCCGGCGGGGTAATTGTGGGGATCGGCCTTGCCTTTCTGGCCTTTTCGATTCTGGCCTTGGTGGATGCCCTGATCAAGCAACTCAGCGATACCTATCCGGTCTTCCAGCTCACCGCTTTTCGCGGCCTGGTGGCCTGCGGACTGATGCTGGCCCTGCTGGGCTGGCGTCGAGAACTGGCCCATCTGAATACGCCGCGTTTGGGGCTGCAGCTCTCGCGCGGCATTCTGAGTTTCTTGGCGGCCTCGCTGTTCTTCTTTGCTCTGGCCGAAATGCCCATCGCCGATCTTTATGTGATCGCCTTTACGGCACCGTTTATGGTTGCCGCACTGTCCCGGCCGCTTTTGGGCGAGCACGTGCATCGCGGCACCTGGTGGGCCATCGCACTTGGTTTTGGCGGCGTCCTGATTGCGTTTCAGCCCAATGGCGTTGCCTTTGGCACGGCCGCCCTGATGGGGTTTGGCGCCACGCTGGCCTATGCCTTCAACAACATCGTTATGCGGATGTTGGGGCCAACGGAAAATCCGATCGTCACCACCGTCTTCGGCATGGGGGGCGGCGGCTTATTGGCGCTGATCGCTGCCATGCCCGCATGGGTTATGCCCAGCCCCGCCGATTTGGCTTTGCTGCTGGCCGTGGGCGGCCTTGCAGGATTGGGGACCCTGGCACTTTCCGCCAGCTTTCGCTTTGCGCCCGCAGCCGTGATTTCCCCCATCGACTATTCGTCCATTCTTTGGGGGACGTTTTACGGCTATCTGTTTTTTGGTGATCTGCCCGGCGTGCCGACCTTGGCCGGCGCCATTGTTATCGTTACTGCCGGACTTTGGCTCGTCCGGCAGCAACGCGGAGCCGTCGGCTAGCCGGTAAAATGACGGATGGGATCGGTCTCGCCATCCCATTCCGCATGGCTCTGTTCCAAGACACCGAAGAATGCCCGGACGCCCGGATTGTCTTCATAAACCTCCACAAAGCCGCCGAGATCCTTGCGCGCATCCATATAGGCCACGCGGCCGGTGGCCACCAGTTCGGTGATCGACGGGTAGCCCGCTTCTTCGTAACGAAGTTTCTCGGCCGGGAAGTCTTCCACCAACACCGCCCAATGGTGAAAACCTTCCTCGCCCGGCGCATAGGCGTGCCGGTACACAGACGGCGTATCGTCATTTTGCTGAATAAGTTGCACATGGGCGGGTCCCACTTGACCAAAAGCGTAGGTCACATCGACCACCGCCGTCTTGCCCAAATAGGTCGTGGAATCGATCTGCACATTTTCCATCATGAAAAACGGCCCGGCGCCGAACATTTTTGTCCACTTCGCACAAGACGCTTTTACGTCGTTGACCACATAGGCATATTGCTGGATGGGGTGTTTGATAAAACTCATATTGATCTCCCTAAGTCTCTACTTCAGTGCCAATTCTTTTTTCGAGCTGCGCTGCGACCGCCGGCCATTCATCGCGCAGGATGGAAAAATATGCGCTGTCCCGGTAGCTGCCGTCGGGCAACAGCATGTGATGCCGCAATATCCCTTCTTCCGACGCGCCGAGTTTGCGGAGGGCGGCGCGAGAACGCGCGTTGCGCGCATCCGTCTTGAATTCCACACGTTCGGCACCGGCGTCAAACGCATGCGCCAAGAGAAGCCGCTTGCACGCCGGGTTGAGTTTCGTTCCGTGAACGGAGGGATTATACCACGTTCCGCCGATCTCCGCCCGGTTGTCGCGCGGGGCGATATTCAGATAACAGCTCATGCCAACACAGGTAGGGCGCCCCGCTTGCTTGTCAAACACCACATACGGAATCCACCGGCCCGCTTCAAACTCGCCCAACAGCCAGCCGAAATAGCGCTCGAAATCGCGCCCGGCCCCGCCGAAGGGCATATAGGTCCAAATGTCTGCATCGTCAGCAGCGCGGACCAGCCCGTCCAAATGAGGCGCTGCCATCGGCTCCATGCGCACCACATTATTCTCCAGAGTTGCCGGACGCAGATCCATCAGGCGTCTTCCCGGGCGCTGGCGCAAGCGGTGCACACGGCGGCCGCCGGGTCCAATTCCAACTGCTTCGTGACGATTTCATCGCCACACGCGACGCAATAGCCGAATTCGTCCTGCTCGATCCGGCTCAACGCGGCGGCAATCTGTTTGAGACGCAATGCGCGGCGCCGTTCTTCCGCCAGCGCCATGCTTTGCTGCTGCATCGCATCCATACGGGACA
>JANQMY010000083.1 GCA_028279895.1 Alphaproteobacteria bacterium | reverse complement strand
CGCCATGGCGGCATCCGTGTCGCCGGCGACACCGGCATATCTGGCCTGACCACGCTCGATCACGCGCTCAAGTGCGCGGCAAATCTCGTCCTTTTGCACATCGGCCGGATCGGGCGCATGCAATAGAATTACGTCGATTGTTTCGACTCCAAGCCTTTTGAGGGAGTTTTCGACGGACTGTTCGACGAAGGCCGGCGAAAGGGCCACCTTTTGATTCTGGGTTCCCACCACTTTTCGAAGTGTCGCCCGCATTTTCTGGAGCGGGGCCGCAAACGGACGCGCGATCCGATAGGCCAATTTGAGGGCCGTCTTATGGCGCGGCAGGCTGAGGCCAAGTTTCGTGCATACGAACACCTCTCCCCGGCGGGGCCGCAGGAACTCCGACAAAATGTTCTCAGCCTCGCCGGCGCCGTAGACCGGCGCGACATCATACCAGGTCACACCGAGGTCATGCGCGCGCTCAAGCGCTTCCAAGCCCTGATCCCGTCCAACGCGAGATCCGAGGGATGCACATCCAAAACCAAGGATGGACGGTTTTAAGTCCGTTCCAGGAAGCGTTACGTATCTCATGCCACTCAACTCAAAAGGAGATCACTCGTACACCCACAAGTGTTGCGCGAAAGAGTTTCCACGATCCTTACGCTTTTCCAATTTCTTATTGTTCCACTCAGGCCGGTTAAGTTGATCGGCACATTCACGCTCAACTTGATTTTGCGGCCAGCTTGCACACGCGACGCTTACAACCGCATTGCGCCACGTCAAGATTGCGCCCGAGATCACCCTCGCCGCGGGGTGGAACCGTCACCGCAAATCGCGACACACCGTGTCGAAGTAGTATCAATACAAGAATTTGTTTAATCAAGTTGCTCCATAATAGCGATGTCCGGGAAATGCCCAGAAAACCTTCATTCGCTAGCGGCACATAGAAAAGCAATCAAAACAATCGGTTTCGCCTGATTCTGGAGACAACATGTCACGCGTTTTAATCGTTCATCCCGATTTCTCTCGGCTGGGAGGCATCGAGATCTACATTCGAAAAATCGTGGAGTCTCTCGACGTGCCTCACGACTGCTTTTCCATCGCCCAACGTGCAGGCGAAAAGGGAATGTTCGGAAAAATAGCTCGAATCATCAAAGACTATCGCGACTTTTGGTCTGTGCTGGGGGACAAGGACATCGATGTGGTGCATCTCAACCCATCGCTTGCGACCAAAAGCTTTTTTCGAGAAGGACTTTTTCATCTGATCGCTAAAATGCGAGGCAAACGCACTTTGGTCTTTTTTCACGGCTGGAGCGTCCCCTTCGAAAAACGCCTGGACCGACAAAACGGCTGGCTGTTTCGACTGTTTTATGGGCGTGCGGACACGTTTGTCGTCTTGGCGAAGTCATTCGAACAAGCCCTTCGCAAATGGGGGCTCAATCAACCGGTTTACAACGAGACGACCGTCATTAGCGACAGCGCGACGGAGGGCTTCGACATCGATCAAGCTATCGAGAGCCGCCTATCCGATCCGAAATGGCGGATCGTCTTTGCCGCACGGATCACCCAAACCAAAGGGATCGACACCGCCATTGAAGCCCTCAATGAAGTGCGTGAAAGTCATCCCCATCTGGAGTTGTTGGTGGCCGGCGACGGCGATTATTCGGAGCAGGCCCGCAACCTTGCAAATCAGATCGGCGCGAACAACGTCACTTTCCTGGGCTCTATCTCCCTTGCCGAGATTTACGATCTGCTGAGAAAAAGCCACATTATGCTTCTGCCGACACAGCACGACGAAGGCTTCCCCAATATCGTGGTTGAAGCCATGTCATTCGGTTTAGCTATCGTCACGCGCCCCGTAGGCGGTATTCCCGACTTCTTCAAGCCTGGCACCCATGGCTATTTGAGCGAGAGCACCCAGCCCGAGGATTTCGCCCAACTTCTCAAGCAGGTTGCAGACGATCGTTCCAATTTCCGAAACATCGCGAAAGAAAACTACGATTACGCGATGCGGCATTTTTTGGTGTCGAAGGCGGCTGCTCGGATCAGCAATATGTACAACGAAATCCGCGCGACTTCTTAAACCACCGCTGCCGTGGTCACCCGGCGATCTGCACGTAAACGAGCTTAAACGTTTCCGACAGTCCACGGAAGAATTTAAGGTAAAGGCGCGTTAAGGGATTTCGCGGTCCATACCGGTCGATCAAGCCGAACCATACCCGAATGCCGACCCAACGATTGCGACTGATCGAGTTCTTATGAATTCGGAACTCGATGATGGGGGCGTCCAACAGCCTTGGGCAATACCCCGCGGCCATGAATTTCAAAAAGAAATCGATATCTATCTTACACGGCAACGACACGTCGTATGAGCCAAGTTCGACGGCCGCCTTGCGGTCGAACAGGGTCCCGGAATGTTTGAACGGAACGCGCGGGTTGCGCAGCGTCGCCCACAGCATGTCGGTGGCTGACGAAAAAGCCTTGTATCCGGGAACGATGATCTGGCCGTTGGGATGGATCTCCCGAATGGGCGAATAAACAAGCGCACAGTTGGGGGCAGCGGAAATGGCCGCCGTCAGCCGGGTGAGAGCATAGGGTAAGAGTTGATCGTCAGAATCGAGAATACAGACGTAGTCTCCCCGGGCTTCCGCAACGCCACGCGCCCGCGCAACGGCAACACCTTGATGATCTTGAAAGACGACCCTGACGCGGTCGTTCTCCGCATGCGCCTCCCGCAGCCATTGCTTCGTTTCTTCGTCGGATCCATCATCGACAATGACGACTTCGAAATGACCGTAATCCTGCGCGAGCGCACTGGCGAGCGACTGTTTCAGCAGGTTCAAACGGCCATAAGAGGCCATCAAGATCGTAACCAACGGCACTTTTTCTTGGGAAGCTTGACCGGCAGTGTCTGTGTCCAACTGCATACCCATTCAATGCCCAACACAACGGACGGCACCTGCCGCCCATTTAGGCCTTTCGGCCCTGACCCGGCAACGTAGTAACTGTTTATTCTAAAGATATGACAAAGCCCCGCCAGTGATAGCGGGGCTTTACCCATTAAGATAGGTTCATTCCGGAGGATCGGCCGTGAGCGGCCCTTCCCAAGGAAGTTTTTAGTTCGGGCTTACGGAATCCTGGTTCGGATTTTCGCCGGAGCTACCGAACGGTGCCGAGCCGCGCTGAAACCCATCATCGATGTCACCGGTAGATGGATCACACGCCAGACCCAAATCGGTCTGTACGCCCGCAATGTTGACACATGCATTGACCACCGGAATTTCACCGTCTTGACCGATCACCGCACCGATCTGCAGTGCTGTGGAATTCGTGACGCCGTAGGTCATGGCCCACCGCGTCAATCCTTCCCCAACAGCAAATAAGCAAGACGGAGATTCCGTCGCGCCTTGCGATGTCGCAATGATCGTCGCCGCAATTTCTGCCGCTTCAGCTTTGTTCAGAATGACACCAGATGCCACACCTTGAACCTGCCCAGCGGACGAAATCGGATCGATCGCGCAAGTCGATACCGCCTCCAGGACGCCACTGTTGATTGTGGCCACCTGTTGATCCGTCAACGCTAATGCGGGTCCGGTAAGGGTAACGCCACCAATTACTGCTGCCGCGATCAAGCCGCGACTTTTTCTATTGCTAATCATGACCAAAGTCTCTAACCGCCATAAACAACTTTGAGGTCAAACTAGGTCACGCCTATAGTTAACGCAAGATTAATTTGAACGAATAGTTAACGCTGGCGGGCGATTTCGGCTTGAGTTTTTGCCGAAGCTCAAGAATTGGTTAATTGAATCTTCATGTTCTCTTCATGTGCAAGAAAGTATATTTACCCAATTCAGAGTATTAGTTGAATATATTTTTTGCACATGAAGTAAATTTTAGGGGCTGTCTAGAAGAACCTTTCCGGTACTCGGATATAGTCCCCCGGCAAAATCATCAATTCTTGACCCGGCTTCTTTGTTTCTTCGGCATTTGTGCCGGCACGCGTCAGAAATACCCGGCGCGTGTTCGCGCGGTAGGTATAGCCGCCAGCCATGGCGATGGCCTTGAGAACGTTCATGCCCGCTACATAGGGGTATTCGCCAGGCCGCCCTACTTCGCCCGTGATGTAAAATGGGCGGTAGTTGAGAATTTCAACGCTAACCCGCGGGTCTACCAAGTAGCCTGCGCTCAGTTGAGTCTCCACCTCGGACTTGAAGTGGGTGAGCGTTTTGCCTTGTGTCTTGATCGGCCGGATCAAAGGCAGCGACACAATACCGGCACTGTCCACCTCGAACTCACCGGAGAGGTCTTCTTCGCCGAAGACAATTACGCGCAGCCGATCGCCCGGCCCCAGAGTGTAGGTTTGCGCGAAGGCCTGAGCAGCCTGGGTATCTTCAACTGTGTTCGTCGCACTGGGCAGAGCGTCATTTGCCGCTTGCGTTTCGGCCGCCCCTCCGCTGTTGTCGGAGGTCTCTCCCCCTCCACTCGCGCATGCGCCGAGCCCCAACCCCAAAGCTATGGTCAGAATCACACCGAATCTGGTCTTTGCCCACGTATTCATTCGCCAACTCCGTCGATCTTGGTACCGAACTATACCGCGATAGGGTTACCAGACCGTCTACCATAAAGACTAAGGTGCACCAAACGCCACCATTCCATCACGCATCGACATCTTCGCCGCCTCGCCACTGGGCTAGATTTGGACCCCGCAGGCGCTGCATTCACGGCCCCAAGCTTTAGATGCGATTATTTGACGATAGCTATGCGGTTCAAAGCGCACAATATCCGATTATTGGTTAATACTTCAAGAAACTATAAAATATTCGCGACTTCATCCCGAAGAGTGTTGCGAACACTGTCTCTATACTGCCGGCGTGATAGGAAAAGACACAAGCTGAGAAGCCTTTTAGCGAGCGGCCCCCTGTACGGACCGCCATTCTCGCCGCATCGACACAAAGAGGGCCACAAGAATTATATGGCGAATACTGTCGATCCCCAGGAATGCGGACTCGGCAAGCCCGAAGGTGAATAGATAAACGCAAAATAACAGCGCAAAAAAGTAGGGCGGCATTTGGGTGGCACGGGTCAGCCGAAGGGCCGTCAATGCCACGGCCCACAGCAAATAGGCCATAAGAGCGACACCGATAACGCCCAGGTTCAGAGCCACTTCCAGCCAGCCATTGTGAATATGTGACGGCCCCCAGCCGATAAGAATATGGAGTCGCAGGCCGCCGAATTCTCCGGGCGTCACCCAATAGGCATTGAAGCCCGCGCCCAATAGTGGGCGATGCGCGACGGATTTCATGCCGAGCTCCCACAAGGGCAATCGGCCCGTTAA
>JANQMY010000577.1 GCA_028279895.1 Alphaproteobacteria bacterium | reverse complement strand
CCAAGTTCGACTGGGACGACAGCACATCCATGGACTGGGCCCGCGTAATCCGCGGCATGAGTTCCATGGCGAAGGCGATCACACCGGCCTTGGCATATTTCTGAAGCGCTTCCGTTTCCTTGTAGGGATTCAAGATGGCCGCCAGGATGGCGCCGGACTTCATGTGCCCAAGTTCTTCGTCCGTGGGAGGGCGCACCTTGAAGACGAGATCCGCATCCTTCAGCGCATCGGCGGCCGCCCCCACAACAGTCGCCCCGGCTTCCGCGTAAAGATCGTCCGGCAAATAGGATTGTTCGCCGGCGCCTGATTCGACCAAGACGTCAAAACCAAGGCCCGCAAGCTTCTTGACCGTGTCGGGAACGGCGGCAACCCGGGTTTCGTTTTCGGTTCGTTCTTTTACGACCGCAAGCTTCATAAATGACGCCCCCAGTAGTTATTGTCATTGTGCAACAAAGCAAGAAACGCCGTCCCCGGCGTCCTGTTGGCTTTCGTTTGTCACACCCACCAAACGGCCAAAAACCCGTCCGCAAACGCCGGCCCAAGAGCCGCGACGGCAGGAAAACGGCCTATCCACTGCAGAAAGCCGCCGCAAAGCGGCGCTTTCATGAGAGGTACAGCTTTACAAAAGGAATATCGCCATCAAGATCAGAATGACGGTAACAGCGACCGAGGACCATATGGTCAAGGTCATGAAGGCGTCATAGGTCACCTGCTTTTCTGCGGGATCCATAACTTCTGGCTTCACAATCTTTTCTTTCATGACAGGCCCTGGAATATCTACCTAACTGCACGGGTGCGGACTATAGCAACAATCGTCCTCGCAGCAAGCCTGCGGTGCGCATAGCCGCCTTGTCCGTCCGATTTATGCCAAAACGTCGCACCCTAGGAGCGGCTTACCGGCACCGCCCGGCAGCCATCCGATCGACGCACCGTCAGTGCGGCAAGGGAACCCCGGCTTTTTGCAACGCCCGGGTCTGTCGTGCACGAAGGGTTTCCACGTCGAAGCCTTCAATCGCCTCGTTGAAGAGAGTGTAGAAGTTAAGCTCCGCATCGAGATGGAGGAACACCGCCCCCAGCCCGATAGCCGCCCGGTCCATAAAGACGAATTCCCGCGGCGGCGTTACCGGCCCCAGCTCCTTCAGGCGCTTGCGTACTTCGAAGGCCTGTTTACGTCCATAGTCGGACGGTTTGACTCCGTCCGCGATCGTCCGCACACGGTCATCCAACAGCGGCCCATAAATAAATCCGGACCAGATATTCAGCGTTTCGATCAATTCTCTGCTGAGATTCTTAAAGCCCCAGATCTCGTAGGCCTCCACGGCCAAGTCGTCATCCTTGTGGAGAAGCGCGTTGTACAAGCTTACGACACCTTGTACGAATTCCGGCCGAAAAATCCGTATACAGCCAAAATCCAGCAGATTGATGCCGTAATCGCTGCGTACGGAATAGTTGCCAAGATGCGGGTCGCCGTGAATGGCGCCATAATGGCTGAACGGAAACCACCACGCATGGAACATAGCGCGCGCGATGCGCTGCCGCGCCTCAGCCGAGGCTTCCTTGAATTGCAGGATGGGTTGGCCATCCAGCCAATTCATGGTCAGCAGCCGCTTCGTGGACAATTCACCATAGACCTGCGGCACATCGATTAGGTCGCTACCTGCCAACACGTCGCGGTAAAGCGCCATATGCGCCGCTTCCAGCTCGTAGTCCAGTTCCTCGCGCAAGCGGGCACCGATCTCCTCGGCCATTTCGGCGGTGTTGATCGACTGGTCCATACGCCGGTGGATCGAAAACAGCAGATTGAGTTGATTGAGGTCTGCCTCTACGGCCGACTGCATATCCGGATACTGAAGTTTGCAGGCGAGCGACGTGCCGTCGGGATGGACGGCGCGGTGGACCTGGCCAAGCGACGCGGCGGCCGCGGCCTCCCGCTCGAAGGATTGAAATTTCTTCCGCCAATCTTTTCCGAGTTCCGCCGCCATTCGCCGCTTGACGAACGGCCACCCCATGGGCGGCGCATTGGTCTGTAATTCCGCAAGCTGGCTGGCGAATTCTTCCGGCAACGCGTCGGGAATGGTCGCGAGCATCTGGGCGACTTTCATGATCGGCCCTTTCAGCCCGCCCAAGGCCGACCGCAGCTCCTCGGCATACCGGTCATTGTCTTGGCCGCTGCCCAGCAACATATTGCCCGCATAGCGCACGGCCAGACCGCCCACACCCGCAGACACTTTGGCATACCGCTTGACGCGGCCACCCACATTGTTGTTTTCGCGGGAAGAGCTCACCCGGCCGACCTCGCTTGGTTATCGATGACGTGCGCTACTGTTCCGCATCGCCACTGTCGCCGTCCGAGCTCGCTTCGTCCGATTTGTCGGGCAGGCGCCTGATTAAGATGTCGCCATTTTCGAGAATTTCAGGGGCGGCATATTGCGGCAGGCTATCCACGAACATTTGCATCGCAGTGATCAAATGCTCGGCGGCTTCGATGGCTGCTTTGGCGGCGTCGTCGATCTCCTGCCCCATTTCTTCTTTTGTCGCCGCTTCCTCCGCCGGCGGTGTGTCGGCGACACTCGGCGTTGCGACCCCCAGCGCGGCGACCACGCATGTGGCCATCACGACTTCTTTGACGCTCCTATTCTTCATCGGCACCCTCGCTTTGCTGATTTCACCCCACTTTACCTGGTGATTCTTACCGCTCGGACCACCGGAACCCGGACAGCACCATTCTGAAACGACAGGATCGGCAACTTAAGTGGGTTTTTACCTATGTGCTTCATTATGGCTCAGTCGCGGCCTGGGCATAGGGAAAATTTACCGCTCCTTAACCGCTTGGACCGCCACCGAAATCTTGTTGATGCGTAACGAGGCGTCTTATGGGACAGCTCATTCTGATCGTAGATGATGACCCCACTCAACGGCGGTTGCTGGAGTCCTTAGCCACCCGTTTTGGCTATCGGACGATCCAAGCCGAAGGCGGCAAGGAAGCCATTGACCTGCTGGAAGGTCCACGCGGGGTGGAAGTGGGTCTGGTGCTGCTGGATTTGGTCATGCCCGAAATGGGCGGCATCGAGGTGCTAGAGCAGATCAAACCGAAACGCCCGTCGCTACCCGTCATCGTGCTGACCGCCCAGGGCGGCATCGACACCGTAGTCGGTGCAATGCGTGCGGGCGCCGACGATTTTATCGTCAAACCGGCAAGCCCCGAGCGTCTTCAAGTTTCCATTCAGAATGCGCTGAAACTCACCGCACTAACGGGCGAGATCACGCGTCTCACCAAGCGCATTGACGGCCGCATGGGCTTTAAAGATTTAATCGCTCGCGGCCCGGCCATGCAGCAGGTGATCCGACTGGGCAAGCGGGCCGCGTCGTCCAACATTCCGATCCTGATCGAGGGCGAGAGCGGTGTGGGTAAAGAGGTGATTGCACGCTCGATCCAGGGGGAGAGCGAGCGGTCCGGCAAACCCTTCGTCACCGTGAACTGCGGCGCCATTCCGGAAAATCTGGTGGAGAGCATCCTCTTCGGCCACGAGAAGGGCGCATTTACCGGCGCGAACGAAAAACACGCGGGTAAATTCCAAGAGGCCAATGGCGGCACACTGTTCCTCGACGAAATCGGCGAACTGCCGCTCGACATTCAAGTCAAGCTGCTGCGCGCGCTGCAAGAAGGCGAGGTCGACCCCATCGGTTCGAAACGGCCCGTCAAGGTTGATATCCGCCTGATCAGCGCCACCAATCGAAACTTGTTGGAGCTGGCGGAGCGCGGCGACTTCCGCGAGGACCTTTACTACCGCTTGAACGTTTTCCCGATCTATGTGCCGCCCCTGCGCGAGCGCCCCGACGACATTGAAGACCTGGTCAATCACTTCATCGGTAAAA
>JANQMY010000546.1 GCA_028279895.1 Alphaproteobacteria bacterium | reverse complement strand
CTTTTAGATCCATACGGCCAATGAAGCGCTCGCCTTCCAGGATGGGGAAGACGTAATAGCCGTAAACGCGTTTTTTCTCCGGCACAAAAATTTCGATCCGGTAGTCGAAATCGAACAGACGTTTGAGGCGTTGACGGTCGCGAATGACGGGATCGAAAGGGGAAATCAACCGCACGCGCGGTGGTGCCGGCGCCAAGCTGTCCAGCACCTGTTCGATGTCTGGGCGGGCATAGGTGGCGCGTGCGCCTTGGCGTCTGTCGCCCTCGATCGTCACGGGCAGCGCCAGGTCCGCGGACGCTTTCTCAAGCCAAGCCGTCACCTCGCTTGGGCTAAGGGCATCCCAAAAGCGAGCGATTTCACCGGGGGTTGCCACGCCCAGCCGGTCCAATGCCGACCGGCATGCCCAATCCACAAATTCGCTGTGGGTCACTTCCGGTTCCGCATGGTCCCGGTGTAGCACGCGATGGGTTTGGTCATAGATTTTTTGGAACTTGTCACGGCGTGCCACGGCCAAGGCACCGGTGCGCCACAAATATTCCAGCGCCGCCTTTTGGGGCGTCCAGCCCCACCAGGTCTCGCGGGTATTGCCTTTTTCGGTTTCGAAGTCCCGTGCGCCCACGGGGCCTTCCTCCGCAATCCGTTCGGTGACCAACTGCAACGCTTTCTTGGGGTCCTTCACCCGGGCCTGCCACCAAGCGCTGGCCGCGTATTTTCGCTCTATCTTCGGAAAGCGGTGCTTCCAATAGGGGAACCATTTCGACGGGATGATCGATGCATCATGAGTCCATTGTTCGGTCAAGCACTGGCCATTTTCATACAGGTCGTCGAGTTGCGCCGGTCGATAGGTCTGATTGCGTGAAAACAGAATGTGGTGATGCGCCCGCTCTACCGTCCGTATGCTGTCTAACTGCACATATCCCAAATCTTCGATCAGCTGGTAAAGGTCTTGCTTGGCAAGCTTCTCAGCCGGATTGCGGGTCAGCCCTTGCAGATGCAGAAGCGTGTGGCGCACGTCGTGTGAGCTGAGGTCAAGTGGGGCAGGGGGCATTGGGGGGCGTTAGGAGCATTTAGAGTGGCCGCAATTGGTGCAGGTGTCGCACCCTTCTTGCCGCACCAAGGTCGGATTGGAACATTTCGGACACCGTCGGTAACGCCCGCCGGCATCCGGTAACAGCGCGGCGGCGCGTTTTTCGCGAACCGGCGTCAGCCCGCCATGGTCTTCTTTCAGGAAGCCGATGCGGATCATGTGGTGCTCGATCACATTGCCGATGGCCGCCAGAAGCGACGGCACATATTCGCCGTCCATCCATTGGCCGCCGCGCGGGTCGAACACGGCTTTCAGTTCTTCGACGACGAAACTTACATCGCCGCCCCGGCGGAACACGGCCGAGATCATGCGGGTGAGGGCCAAGGTCCAGGCATAGTGCTCCATATTTTTAGAGTTGATGAAAATCTCGAAGGGCCGTCGCCGGCCGTCGCTTTCAACATCGTTGAGGGTGATGTAGATGGCATGGTCGCTGTCCGGCCATTTCAGCTTATAGGTATGGCCGCCCAGGGCCGGGGGCCGGTCAAGCGGTTCGGTCATGTAAACCACGTCGCCCTCGGCCGTGGCGGGCAGCGCCGGCGGTGCGCTCTTTTCCCCGGCAGGTACCGTGGATAACACGGCGCCCGTGACCGGATTAGGCCGGTAGGTGGTGCAGCCTTTGAGGCCTTGATCCCAGGCGTCCATATAGACCGATTTGAACGCGTCGAACGAAATGTCTTCCGGCACGTTGATGGTCTTGGAGATGGAGCTGTCCACATATTTTTGGACAGCCGCTTGCACCGTCACATGGTCTTGCGGGTTTAACTCCTGGGTGGTGACGAAGCTGTCCGGCAGATCGGTTTTGGCGCCGGCACCGGTTCGGAACAGCTTCAGCGCATAATCCTGTACCTGTTCGTCGCGGCTGCTGCCGTCGGGTTGCAGCACTCTGCGGCCATAGGCCAGATCGAACACGGGTTCAATGCCGCTGGACGTATTGTCCGCCAACAGAGAAATCGTGCCCGTAGGTGCAATGGAGGTTAGCAGCGCATTGCGCAGACCTTTTTCGGCGATCAAGGCCTGAAGGTCCGCGTCCAGGTGGCGCACCATATCGGCTTTGGCGATCTCGTCCTTGTCATACAAGGGGAATACGCCCTTCTCCGCCGCAAGTTCCGCCGACGCCCGGTAGGCATGGTCGCGCAATGCCTTCATCCACCGCTCGATCAGGGCGATCGATTGCGGGCTGCCATAGCGCACACCGCACATGATCATGGCATCGGCCAGACCGGTCACGCCTAAGCCGATCCGGCGCTTGGCTTGCGCTTCCCGGGATTGGGCGTCGAGTGGAAAACGTGAGACGTCCACGACATTGTCCATCATCCGCACGGCGACCGGGACCAAGGCCGCCAACGCCTTTTCATCCAAATGGGCGTTGCTGCCGAACGGGTCTTTGATCAAGCGCGCAAGATTGACCGAGCCCAGCAGGCAGGCGCCATAGGGCGGCAGTGGTTGCTCCCCACACGGATTGGTGGCCGCGATGGTTTCGCAGTAATTCAGATTGTTCTTCTGATTGATGCGGTCGATGAAAATGACGCCCGGCTCCGCATAATCGAAGGTGGCCGCCATGATCTTGTCCCACAGGGTGCGGGCGGACACGGTACGATATGTCTTGCCGTCGAACACCAGAGGCCACGGATCATCCGCTTTGACCGCGTTCACGAACGCATCGGTAACGAGCACCGACAGGTTGAACATACGCAGGCGGCCGGGGTCGTTCTTGGCGTCGATAAACGCTTCAATGTCCGGGTGGTCGCAGCGCAAGGTGGCCATCATCGCCCCGCGGCGCGAGCCGGCCGACATGATGGTGCGGCACATGGCGTCCCACACATCCATGAACGAAATCGGGC
>JANQMY010000064.1 GCA_028279895.1 Alphaproteobacteria bacterium | reverse complement strand
GGCATCCGCCATTAGGGGCTCAAGAGCCTCGGCTAGGGTGCGTACCCGATCGGGACCGGACGCAAGCACACCGTTCCAGCCGGGCCGAATCAACCGGTTCACGCCCGGACAGTCCGCGAAACCCACGGCAGGCAGGCCGTGGCACAAAGCTTCGACCAACGTCAGTCCTAGGCTCTCGTACAAGGAGGGTAGCACGAAGAGTTGAGCGGCCGCATATTCGCCGCAGATGTTCTCGGTTGCCCCTGGCAGCGAAATGCGCCCCTTCATCCCAATCTCCGCAATTCGGGCCTCCAAGGCATCGCGCAGCGCACCTTCGCCCACGATGCGCAGGTCCCAGTCGAGAAGACGATCGCCGACCAAGGCAAAAGCGTCAATCAAGGTCATGTAATCCTTCTGATCGGTCAGTCGGCCGACCGAGAGGAGCACTTTGCGCGAGCGGCGCGTAGCGGCGACGTCAGCTCGCGAAGCCACTTGTACACGGACCGGATTCGGGATCACTGTCATGCGTTTGCGCAGCAGAGCCGGGTACTCCGCCATGACTTGATCTGAAACCACTGTGATACGCCTTGCCAACCACGGGGTCAGGCAAAGCAAAGCACGCTCTAACGGGCGACCGACATAGTGCGCCGGAATAATGTGCTCACTGGCTATCATCGGAATGCCGGTACCCGCCAGTGCGAAACCAAGCGGGATGAACATGCTGTGCATGAAACCGACAACAACATCCGGCTTTATGTCGGACATGGTGCGCCGCAGTGCATGAATACGCTTGATGGTCTCAAACAGGGTCGCAGGTCGGTCAGTTGTGCCGATCCCGAGTTGGATCCATTCAACGCGATCATCCAGAGCATAGAACGAGTCTCTGCCACGCGGGTCATATGAGATGACGTCTAAGTTGTAACCACGCCCAGCGAGGCCATTTGCGACGTCAACCAGAACACGCTCGGCCCCTCCTCCTGGATTTCCTAACGCTTTTATCGCGAAGGCCACTTTCATCGGAGCGTCGCTCTCTCAAGCGTGCTCTCCCAGAGATCGTAAACAGCGTCCACCGAGAACATTTCCATCGAATCCCGCCCAGCGGCGCCCATCTTCCGTCGTTTCTCATGATCTGACATGAGCAGGGTTAAAGCTTCCGCGAGACGTTTGGTATCTCCGTTTCCTGCAGCAAGAAGCCCTGTCTTTCCGTCCCCAACCAGTTCGTTAGTGCCCGCGCAACCGGCAAAGCCGATGGCAGGCAAACCATGAGCCTGCGCCTCGGTCAGCGCATTGGGAAACCCTTCCCATCGAGATGGAAGACAGAAAAGATGAGCGTTTGCGTAGCAGTCCGATGTATTCGTAACCGTTCCTGGCAACCGTATACGATCAGCTAATCCAGTCTCGCAGATCAGGGTCTCCAAGTTCCGACGCTCTTCGCCCTCCCCCACGATCATCAGATCCCATTCGGGAAACAGGGCTGCGATTTGGGCAAAGGCTGTGATCAGGCTTTCGTAGTTCTTCTGGTAGCTCAGACGGCCGACCGAGAGAACGCGAAAGCGTCCCCGGTTGTCCGGATGCTCGGGCCTTGCGGTCAAGGGCGCCGGGAACACAGGGTTCGGAATGGTCACGATCCGATCTTGAAGGAATGAAGGATAGAACTTACGAGTACCTTCGCTCTGGATGACCACCGACCGAGACAAGCGAAAGGCGTTGAAGGCGATCAGCCGTCTTAGACGTCCTGCGTTGATATGGTCGAACTGAGTGGGTGCGTTGCGCTCAGCGGCAATGAGGGGGATTCCGAGGCCTAAGGTATAGGCACGCAAGGCGAGATAGGGACCCTCCTGGAAGCATATGATGACCTGAGGGCGGACTTGGTTAACAATTGCCCTTATTCTCCGTGTCCGCCGCAGCATTAAATTGACGCCGGCCTTAAGGTATGGATCGCCCATGTTGAGACGGTGCCACACAATATCTGGTGAGATAGGATAGAAAGCTTCGGCTCCGGCTTGGTCCCATGTAAACAGATCGACCTGGTGTCCGCGAGCGATCATGGCATTCATGATCACAATAATCATGCGTTCGACACCACCGGCCATGCGGTTGATGGCGCGAGCTGCAAACATAAGTTTCACGCCTTGACCCCTCGACGCATGCGCCACTCGTGCAATAGCCGCTTCGGTCCATTCACCGCCAGCTGAGTTGTCACCGCCAGTGGATAGCGGATGAACAGGGACGCCAGTTCCATCAAGAAGCGGCCATAGCGGCGTTTGAAGTGCAGATAGCGTAAGAACGGCCACGATCGGGCATATCGGTATCTTTGCACTGAGCGCAGGTAAGCGACATGCTTGTCGGCCAGGGCTTGCTCGGCCTCGAGATTCTTCTCGGGCGCTTTGTCCGTGCCACCCGTCGCCCATTGGACGAACAAGCGCTCCTTTGTTCCGATGAAGTGTCCGCCCATGAATGCGAGACGAATGGCGAGATCCGCGTCCTCAACTCGGCGTAGATTAGCGTCGAAACCGTTCAATGCGACAAATGTCGAGCGCCGCGCCATCAGTGCGCAGGCCGGCACGCCCGAGCCGTAATCCCAATCCGGGCGGCGGCGAAAGAAAAGCAGCCAGTCCGCAACCGGGGGGCCGTTCGGTACCGCGGTGCCACCAACACCGATGGCCGGCAGCGGCTTGACATACCCATTGGGGTAGTGCCGGTTGCCGGCTGCGTAGCAGGCCACCAGCCCGGTCCCGCTACGCTGCTCATATGCGGTCAGAGTGTGGACCTGTTCGGAAATGCGTCCTGGCAGACTCTCGTCGTCGTCATCAAAAAAGGCGACGAATTCGCCGCGCGCGTGGGCCAGGATCGTATTGCGCGCACCGGCTGGCCCCGTATTGCACTCGTGGCGGATCAACCGAGCCCGCGAATCATGCCGAATGACCGATTCCACAACCGCCGCGGAGTTGTCGGATGAGCGATCGTCCACGACGAGGATTTCCAGGTTTGGCCAGTCTTGTACCAAGGCACTGGCGACGGCGCGGGCGGCCGTGTCCGCCGCGTTGTAGCAGGTAACCCCGATGGTCACGAGCGGCGTGTTCAACCTTAAGCCACTTCTCTCATCTATGGAGTCGGCTCAAAGCGCGATTAAGGCCAACATTGGGCAGCGCCAAGTGCAGGCGACGGATGGTAGCCAACGGATGGCGAGCAAGCATCCCAACGAGCGCAAACAGGAACGCACCTCGCTGTCCTGCCAGGAGGGCATACTTGTTCTCGATCCACTGCCGACAGAACGCATACTGGTTAGCCTCGTCCAGGATGTCGCGATGTTTGTCGAGCAGCATCAGCGTATACCGTAGCTCCTCGGCCAAACTCTTTTCCGAGCCGCCAGTCATGGTCTGTACCACCAGCGGTTCCGCAATGCCGACGAAGTGACCGCCAGCTCTCGCCAGTCGAACGTTCAAGTCGGTGTCTTCGCTTCGCCGGAACTGCGGATCGAAGCCGCTCAGCGCGTGATAGGTTTCGAGTCGTGCCATTTGTGAACAGGTCGGACAGGCCCCATAGCCATACTTCAATGGTGCGCCCAGCAGAATACGCTCGGCGACGGCGATACCGTGGGGTGCCACCCTGTCCGCCTCCTGGCCCATGGTGGGGCTGATCCGCTCGTTGCCGTCGGGATACAACTGGCGTCGCGCGGTGTGGCAGACGACAAATTTGCCGTAGGCATGGTTGTGCTCGTAATCGAGAATGCGCCGGAGCTGAGCGGTAACGCGCGTTGGCAAGCTCTCGTCGTCATCATCGAAAAAGGCGACAAAGCTGCCGCGCGCCTCCGCGAGAATGCGGTTGCGAGTGAACGCAACGCCGGAATTGATCGCATTACGGAATACACGCATCTCGGGATTGTATGCCGCCAAGTCCTCCAATACCGCCGCCGTGCCGTCACTCGAGCAATCGTCGACGACCACGATTTCCAGCGGCTGCCAAGTCTGCGCCAGGGCCGAGCGTACGGCCTGCTCGATGGAATTGGCCGCGTTGAAAGCCGCCATGCCGATGGTGACCAGCGGTGTATTCACTGATTTCCCTTTTCAATCAAAGCCTTAAGCAGCGTCGTCCAACGATCGAACTGCTTCTTAGACGCCTAGGCCGCCCTTTGCTTGGTCGTGATCGCGCTGCAGCGCACAAGTCCGGCATGGCGGCGGCGAGGGTTCGGGCCAGCGCTTCCTCATCATCCAAGCTTTCGCCGGCCAACCCGAAAAGCCATCCTGAACAAGGCTGCTGACGCCGCACAGGCTACAGAGAGCCTCACGGGCCGATCCTTCCCCTACTTTTTGATCGAGCTGTTGCGGCGTATCGAAAGAAGAGTTTAGCGTCGCCAACGCTCCAAGTATCTTCGAGCAAACGGCTCCTCCACCTGCGATAGCGTCTTCTGACTATCACGACCCGCCGCGTTAGCTTCAGGGAGCGTCGCAGCATAATAGAGACGATGATCTGAGTGGCACATGCCCCAGTAAGTGCCAACACCATGCTGCCGCTGTTCAACCAGGATTGGGTCTGATTGCAGGTCACATTAATCAAGAAGAAAATGGCATAGAGCGACGCCTCATTTCGCGCGCCCCTCCGAAGGTTTGCGACCGCCCCCATCCCTATAACCAAGAACAAGGCCAGCAGGCCGCCGAGCATCCAGGGTCCGTAACCCGCTCCGAATGCGGGGTATGGGGGCTGAACACCACCGATCTTGCGCCAGTATTCCCTTGTCAGATGGTACCGTTCATTGATTCCCCAGGGATCGGCCTCCATCATCAAGTCAGCGAACTTTTCCGGTGTTTCAGGATAACGCTCCCCTCGAAAGCCGCCTTCAATGGTCATCCACACTCCGGCGACCGCGCTGAAATATCGCTGCCGAAGCGTGTTTTCAATCTGAGTTTCGACGCAAGTTTCGACGGTCCGGCAGGCGTTATTGCCGGCAAATCCGCCGGCTCCATATGGCTCGATGTGCAGCGAAATCACGACAACGACCGCATATCCGAGAAGGCCTGCCAGCAAATAAGAAAAGAAAGACTTTAGTCTGACGCCACAATAGCTCCAGTTAACTGAGAAGAAAAATAATGTAAATATGATAAATATAATAATTGATATTTTTCCACCTGATACAATAATCGACGTTAGTAATATAAAATATAGAGCCATATCTCTTTTTATAAAAAAATAGAAAAACAAAAAAATAAGAACCGTTGTTATTTCATCGGAATAATAGAAAAATGCTCGGCGATAATATTCACTATAAACGTAGACCTCTCCAACATTGAGTAGAGCAGAAAAAATAATGCCGAGCGCTAAAGCATAGGAAACAATTTTTATCAGAGAAGAAAACCAGCGCGTCACAATCCACAGTGCGCCGCCAGCGGCTGCCGTTGCTGTCAACTGAAACAGATTTGACTCGAGGAAACTCATTTCCCTTGACGCTACAGTTAACCGCCCTTAGATAGCCGCTAGCAGTCCTCTCTTCCAACAAATCAAACTCGGCATCCTTAACACCGTTTCGGCGAATAAGTAGCTCATCCCACTAAATCATGGCTATAGTGATGAATTATTCGGTCTCGATGCTAATGTTTCACATAATTTTTCGGCTCGTAAAAAATATACTGAACTCGCGTTGATGTAGAGCTCTTACATTAGGCTTAAACAGCCGGATAATTTTGAACGGAAGATCATTCCATTGGTGTTGTAGGTACCCCTTCCAGTTAAGGTGCATTCCAAGGAAGCGATGGCATTTCTCTACCTTAAAATAGCTACTCAACAACTCACGCAAGGTCTCAGGTATATAGCTTTTTACGTGGCCAACTCGGTGAAAAGACTGCTGACATACTGGACAACTGAAAGTCTCGCGCGATAGATCCTCATTACACGGTACCGTGCCCACCAAAACTCCATCTGATTTTAATACTCTACGTACCTCTTTCAGCCCGTTATGTAGAACACCATCCTCCAAATGCTCTATTACTTCACTCATCACAACAAAGTCAAAACTATCGGAATCGAAGGGGATCTTTTCAACACTTCCTGCCTTTATCAAATCATTGGATAAACCTAATTTCTCTGACAAAATAGTTACAGCATTCCACGAAGGATCCAGACTACAAACTACATAATTTTTTGATAATAATATTTCCTCTATATTACCGTTTCCTATTCCAATATTAAGAACAGCCCCTTTTCTCGGAAGGTGTTTAGAGGACTTGTTGATATAGGAAATAATTTGATCGTGGCGTTTCTTATTAGCAACATAACCTCCAGCCAAGCGTTTGATCTGCTTCTTGTCCCAGAATTCGTCATGTATGCCCATCGTTTTGGTCTTCCCCGGGGATCCGTCCAAAGCCTGTTTGTTTAGTGCCAGCTCAACAGGATGCGATCAGTCAAGTTCATGTCCGCGATCCTCTTCACGAGCTCATCGTGCCGTGGCCTGAGGCCAGGAACCTTGTTGGCGTGTCCCTCCACGAGACACACGCCGAACTTATCCAGACAATTCTCCAACATCGCTGCTAGCACATCATATTCCGCGCCCTCAATATCCATCTTGATAAGTGGAACGTATCCGTGCTGGTCCAAGATCTCCTTTATTGCCAAAGTCGCTACGGTTTCGCCACCCGTGGTTCCATCAGCGCCCGGCCTACCGGCGACCATGGTGTTCGAGTCCGTTGTCAAACATCCGTAATTCAGACGACCAGAGCCGGTTCGGTCACTCACTGCACAGTGGTGGATGAAGACTCTGTCCCGCCCATATATTGAAAATCGACGCTTGAGCAGCGCAACACAACGCGAGTCTGGTTCGTAGGCATGCACGGTCAGCCCTAGCGACAGGAACAGCGAGGACACGCTACCCACATTTGCCCCAAGGTCGAGAACCGTGTCTCCCGGCTCGACTGGGCGAAGATCGGTCGCAGCCGACAGAGCACGCTCCGCTTTCTTGCGTGGACGCACCAACTGTATCATCGGTTCGACGATCGGGACGGCGTGCACGACCCGAAAGTAAAATGTGCGGTACCAGCTAAAGTTCAGACCGACAAGCCGAAGACCGACAGACAGACAGCGATGATATAGCCACCTCAGCACCGCGGTACCTGCTTAACAAGGGCAAACACATAGTTAACAGGCCAAGGAAGCCGAAACTTCTCAGGTTGCCGCCCGCTCAGCCGAAGAAAATATCCTTCAATGTTATTCATTCCGATACAGAACCATTGAATCAGGGCAATCAATAATTTGACGATTTTTGTGAACCTAAGGATTCCGCGGTCAAATCCCTGGAGATAGAGGGCAGACAAAATGCCGACCGCATACCAATATCCGCATAACGCATGCTCTTCGATGAGATCAACCCGGATTTCCTCACATGATTTGACTGTAAGATGACTCGGGTTGGAGACTCTGCAATGAGAATCAATGCAGCACCATCAAGTTGGTTCAAGATCACGTCATCTGGCGGGTGATCTCGATAAGAATCATTTGCTAGTCCATTTCACGGCTGTCCGGTTAGGGGTCTTCCGCTGCCTCGAAGATATTTTCGTGCTTCGAAAACACATGGGAGTCGTCCTTTACGGACTTGTTCCACGCATCCCCGCCTTTTTAAAGTCGTGGATGGCCAAGACAAGCCCAGCCGAACGACAAACGGCAGAGGCTTCCGCGCACTCTACAACTCAGATTCCTAAACCGGACAGCGGTGGAGCGGTTTCAACTATCGCCTTAAGCCCGAATTCTATGGCAGCAAGGTCGCCTCCGATGCGGAGCTGCTACCTTTTCGTGATTTGGACGACGCCTCAAGACACCGCTCCCTAACCTCGTCCCTCGATACGGGCTACCGGGATGCCCCCACGACGTCGGGCGCTCTCTCAGCCATCCTCATCATCTATCTGTCGTAACCTTATGTCGTCCCTGCCCAAAACCAATGTATCCGCGAGGCCAACTCAAGTTACACAGCATTCGCTGTCGGAATAGTATCGCAAAGGCGCAAAATCCCATAGCAACCAGAATAGGACTGCCGCTCGTCAGCCAAGGTTGTGTTTGGTTAAAGAGGAAGTTAACTACATAAAAACATGTGAATGCCATATTAGCGGTCTCCTCTCCCGTTTTGAGATTGCGAAAGGCGCAGAAACAGATGCTCGAAAGTAAGAGAAGCACGCCGCCTAGCGGTATTAGTCCGTAGCCTGACCCAATCCGCAGATAGGGATTCTGGACGCTGCCGATTTTTTTCCAATAGTGCCAATCTATGGAAAACATATCGTTCATTCCCCATGGATTCATCTTTATCATCATGTCAGCAAATTCGGCCGAGGTTGCTGGGTAGAGTTCGCCCGGGAATCCACCCTGTAGGGTCATCCAAGATCCCGCTATGGACGAATAAAGTCTTTGGAGGAAAGCGGCCTCTATCTGCGTCTGAAAACACCTTAATACCGACGAGCAGGCGGCGGCGCCTTTCAAGGAGTAGTCCGGCGGATCAGAAAATTTTTCCAAGCCCAATGGACTACTCAAAACAGCACGGACGCTATCTAAGAAATAAAAATTATCACCCACGAAATCCACAGCATGTGACAACATTATAAATGAGAAGTATATTGGCACAGAAATATAAATATATATTAAAGCAGATGAAATATGATATTTTCTATCATATTTAATGAATATTGACAACATAATTATTGAAAAAATAAGCAGAATTATTCCTATTTTCCCACCAGATAAAACTATCGCTGATGCAGTTATTATAGATAGGATTCTCCTTCTAGAAAGTGCCCCCCATAAAAATATCGGAATCATTGCAGTCGTTATAGAGTCACCAAACAAATAGAAAGATCTTTTGTAAAAATATGAGTACGAATAGTATTCTCCTATTTCCAAAATAAAACTTATCATGATCATAATAGATATAAATAAACCTATAACTAATAAAATTACATTTACATTTCTAAATACAATATACAGAACACCCCCCACAAGAAACGTAGTTGCAATCTGAGCAGCATTTGAGCTCGCAATACTCTCTAGCATTTCCAGAACTTCAATCGATTCCGTCGACAAAGAAATGGTCACACGGACAAAGGTATAGGATCTTCATTTTCTTCTGACAATAACAGACGTTGAGAGTGACCCTCATCTCTCGATTCATCGGGATCATTGGGCTCAAAAGGTTGGATACCATTCTCCAGCCTTAATCTGCAGTACGTTCCGCCAACACTGAATTTGGCGGATCCAGATATCGGCTTTTAATCAAGTATCCGACGGCAACAGCCAACGATATTCTGTAAGAAAAGGCTGCAATTACAGCGCCAATGATGCCAAATAGCGGAATCAGAATGAGAGCGGCGGCAACACGCGTTCCCGACGTAATCAGAGCGACGGTACGCACACTCGTTCCATCCAAGTTTGACCGTATGTACCGGAACCGCAAGGTTGCAAGATTGCCTATAGCCACGGCGCAAATGAGTGCTTGCCCGTAGGGAACGGCATCGGCGTAGCGATCGGAGAATATGGCGGTTAACAACCACGGCATTCCGGTAAATGCGAAAACAACGAGGGTCGCACCAACCATCCAAGAAAAATACTTCAGCGTTCGGTCCAAAGGACGGGTATAGCCGCCCCGGCTGGCAAAGCGCGGCCCCAGAACAGCAGCGACATCCTGTATAAAGGTTGCGAGCAGATCGGCGATCCGATCAGCGGCGACATAGGTCGCCAGGGCGACCGGCGACAGGAACAGAAACAGGAAAAGTTTGTCGATGTGTTTTGCGGCAATCTGAAGCGCTGCGTAGAAGGATGTTCGAGTGCCATAACGGATGCTCTTCTTCTCGACCCTCGCGACTTTGGGCGTCTGGCGGAGGATCAGCAAAGTCGTGACCACGTTCAGCAATGCCGGAACGCCCAGCAGGAGAGCAAGCGGCAGCACGTAGTTGTGAGGGACGGCGAAGATGCTGCCGACGATCGCCATATGCATAACGATGGAGCAGATCCCTTCGTAACGCGTGAACCCAGCGAAATCGCCGTGCCCCATCTTCGCACCCTTCCATTGGGTCAGGCCGTGAGTGAGCGTGAACAAGGCTGCCGCGATCACGAATCCTAAACCAAGGTCGCTCTGGTGCTGGTAGAAGAACCAGAGCCCGAGCGACAGGAGAATGGCGGCGCCACCGACGCTGCCCAGCAGCGAATATACCAAGGAGGCACGGAAGGTACCTGCAAATCCTCTCGCTACAGATTGCATGACCGCGTTGTTCAACTCTTTCAGTGAAAAAACGGTTAGTATGCCGACGAAATTGAGAATGAAGTGGTACTCGCCGAACTCCGCCTTACTGAGTGTCCGAGTCAGAAAATAGGTCGTGACCAAGCCACACCCCACCTGAGAAAGGCGGAGCAGACAAACGAGTAGGAAGTCCCTGACCAGCCTGCTCTTTGCCAGGTCCGCGAGCCGGACACTCCGACCAAGGACTTGCACGGTTGTGCCGCCCCTCACCGACGCCACAGTTGAAGTGGTTTGGACGAAACTCTGCCACCAATGCACCAAACAGATGTAAATGAGCTTCTTAGCAATCTATCCAGGCAATCCGGGGCGCAACGCCTAGGATGCAGCTCGACGACGAGATTCCGGACCCGAGTTGGTTTGCTCTGGGGTTCGTACAAAGGACCACCTCCTCGACACCTTCATCACGAAGGTGCCCTTTTCAAAACCTGCCTATGCCAGAAGTCAATTGTCGGTCATGGCGACTTGTCGAGTGTGATCTCAAATAGTACGCCATAGGCAAAAAGATCGGGCCATGTGGCACCGAGCCATTTTTCGACCGGCCCTAGTACCACCTTGGTCCGTCCCCGAATCGGCAAAATCATTTCGTGCTCCACTGAGTGCTTCTTGGAATTCTCGTATATGAAGGCCAGGGCTTCATTGTAAGACAAAACCCACCGATGCCGATCCAGAATCGGCTGAGCACGAAATCGGTATTTTCCTGAAAGTCCCTGTCCAAACAGAAAATTCCATCGAAACTGTATATAGTACATATTCGGCAAGGAAATCAGCACAGACTTTCGTGCAACTCGAAAAAGCTCCTGCAATGCCCCATGCGGATTATTGAGATGTTCAAGAACGTCAAGTGCTGTGACCAAATCGAATGTATTGTCGTCGAACGGCAGTCGCTCTTCCAAGTTACACTTCAGAACACCTTCTGTCGGGATTAAATCGGTACCGAAATACTTCCTGCACCCGGACAATAAAGGCTTCAGTTCCATAGAACGACATCCAGCATCCAATAAAGAGTAATCGGTGTAGCGTCTATTTATGCGTTCGGCGCACATACTCAGTCGGGCAAGGCTCATGTTGCAGTTCCGTCCACTAGCCTTGGAAATGACGAAACTGAATTGCGATCATACCTTCAAAATCCACCATTCTCAAAAAGCACACTCCATCCTGCTAGAAATCCAAGCTAGAAGCCGCTCAGCCGCAATCGGATGTAGTTGTTGGCCTGCTGAAGGGGCATTAAGAGCCGCTGTCCTCCGGGCACCTTTGCCTTCGCCAAATTTGCAAGCCGGCGCAATGAGAGCTCGGTCCTTCGTCTCAAACGGTCCATCTCCACGCGATATCTGAGGTAGACCTCAAACGCTCGATCCATCGTAAGGCCTGGATAGGTCGGTTCTGCAGCACTGCCAACGGTTGGTAGCGGCGCCAGTCCGTGACGTTTCGCAAGAGAGGTGTTGCCACGTTCGACAGCAACAAAGTCCCGACGACGTACATCCGCAGTCGCAAATACCTGGTATCCAGGCCGATCCGGCATGTCGTCTGAAATGCTTGCGAAAGCCCGTGCCGCGACGAAAGCCAGCGAGCGGTCAGGGTTGGTTCTGTTGAAGATACGCTTCACCTCCAGCACATCTCTGGTCAATCGTTTGTTGGAAAATATACCGCTTCTGGCAGCGTCGTCCAGGCAACTCCCGTCGAGAGCAATCTCGCAAAAATCCTCGATGACCCGAGGCCGATGAGTCAGAAAGTTACGCAAGCAAACTTGCTCAGCGCCAAACACATTCTCCCATAATGTAAAATGCTTCTCATAGTCGAATGCAAAACGCATGGCGCTGACGAAGGTGTTATAAGAGTGATCGATACCCACGACGTTCTTGATCAACTGGTTGTAGAGCGAGGATGCAAATTCATCCTGTGGCCGGAGATAGGCGACAATGCTCACCTCAAAGTCCTTACAGCAGGCATGCATCTTCTCGATCAGAATCTGTTCATTCGCCCAATAGTCGTCGCGTGGTCGCCCCGGTATATCGATGAAAAAGCTGGTCATGGCATAGAAGGATTCCGCGCTGATCACGACGGTATGGCATCCTGCTTTCACCGCATCCAGGCGTGCTTTACGCAAAAAACCGGCAACCTCCACCTCCCTGCCACAAGAGATTCGCGACGCCAGAAAGTTCGGAACATAAGCGCTGGCATTGTTCCGAGGATAGAAAAATCCGCGCTTACGCAATGTTGCCCGGTTCAACGTGCAGAAATGCTGAATGCTGGTGGTCGCGGTCTTGTGCGTTCCGATGTGGAGAATAAGCCTCATATGGCCGTTATTCCTTTTCTTGCACCTCAGAGGAATGGGCGGGCGAGGCGTTTGGCGGCAGTATGTAGCCTCGGATACCCATATCGTAACTTCGAGGCAAGGCGCGTTCGGGCTCGAATCCAGGCGGTTGCCGGCGAAAAATACAGCTGATCAAAGCTCAGCAGTGCAGCGAGTCTGTCATCCACCTCGCGCATCGCATCCGGGCGGGCAATGGGGGAGGGACCGCCGGGACCGGGGCGCGGCGACGTGAAGAACGGATCGGGCGCGACGCCGAACCGCCTCGCGAGCCGTTCATTCGATGATGCAAACCGATCTCGACAAGAGGCCTTCAATTCTTCGGTCATTCGCCACTTAAGGCGCACGGGTAGCTGGTTATTCAGCACCGTCAGACGATCGATGATCACCCGTTCTTCGTCTTTACTCCGGTCGATCCGATTCAAAATGTTCTTCAGCCAGATGTAGCGGCGGTCGAGGCTGATGTTCTCGTCGTCGACGGTCTCGGTTCCGTCGGGACCAAGCGGTAAGCCGACCCGCCTCACGAAATCACGCACGACATCCCGGTCTTGTAGCCGATCACGCTCGTACGGCACGGCGATCAGAGTCACCGGCTTCAGTATGTCATCCCATAGATCTACAAGGGTCGCGTAATCCATGTGGGGTGCAAGAAGCTCGAGAGTCTTTTCGTCATTCACATAGACTCGCTGACCATACAGACCTTCGTAGCGGATCATGTGGCCAATAGCGGACTCAAGCCATTCTTCCTGGCGACGCAGATAGACCACGACCGTACAAAAGGCTTCACCCAAATGAGCTTTCAACCTTTCCAATTTGGCGCGATAGTGCGCTAGGTAATCCGAGCCTTCCTCCAACCTCCAGACTTGAGGCATGCTGAAGAAGCTTTCCCCGCTCAAAAGCAAAGTTCGACATTGGTGCCGTTCGCATTGCTCCGCAAACTGATCAAAATACTCTTCTGCACTCAGACTCGGATATCGGATAAACCCGACCAGGGATTCCGCTACGGGGTTGTGATCAACTGCGCCGACCGGCGAGCCGTAGCGCAGTATGTCCGGATAGAGAATGCCGTGACGCATCAATGTCCTGCGGTGGCGCGCGAGGAACCCTTGCAGCGACGACGTGCCGGTCTTGCTTTGCCCGATATGAAGAATGTTGTGTTGGATCATTCCGTGTACCTGAAAATACTCGAAGGTGTACGCGCCGGGATCCGTCCTACAAGCAGAAAGCTCAGCAGGACAAATTCAGCAGCCCGAAAACTCCGTGGATGGCTTTGACGACAACCACAAGCCTCCGGCTCGCCCCCAGGCACGCTACCGCCATTCGGGTGAAAAAGACCACCCGCCACAGGATGCTCGTTCGAGCGCCCGACAAACCGTTCCTGGGCGCTTCCTTAAATACCGAAGCCGTGGCCCGTCCTCGTCTGGAAGATCGGCCCGACCCCCCTCTCCTACTCCGCCGGCTTAGCGCGGTCGGGGATGATCCGCAACAGCGCGGGCGCCAGCACCCTGGCGGACCCGAAGCGCGCGGCAAGCCGGTCATGGGCAGCCTGCGGGTCGCGCCCGTCCGTCAGCAGAAACACATCGACATCAAGATCGTCGGAAGACCGAACAACCGGGACTCCCTGGACCGACATCCGATTGGTCTCGGCGTCCATCACCGCAACCAGCGAAATCCCGAGGTCACCGGCGCTCAATATTGCGATCTCGGCAAGCTCTCCGGCCCCGACGAGGGCGATGCGCGTATGTCCCATCGCGCGCGCGCGCTCGAGCGTCCTGCAATAGTCCGCCCGCGCATGGCGGTAGAAATCCAGAGACACCTGGAGGTATTCGGACACGAGGCGGCTCTTCTCGGCGAATCCCTTGGGTGTCAGGTAATAGGCGTAGCGCCGTACCGGCGCCTGTGAAACCTTGATGTATCCCTTGCGAACGGCCCGCCGCACCAGCATGTTGACGAGCCCGACCGCCACCCCGATGCGCTCGGACAGGGATTTCTGGCTTAGGCTGGCATCGCTCGCCAGCACGTCGAGCAGATCCAACGTTTCGCGAAGATTGCGTTCTTCAGCCATGGCGACGCCCAGCGTTCATGGCATGAACCTTTAGTGCGTTCACACCATGAATGTCAAGCTGCCAAGTGTTGGTGGCGGTCCGTTTTTCGGCCGTCGGACGCGCTGTCCCCGTTGGCTGGACACCGCAACCATCCGGAACTGAACGATACTCATTGGGATCTATTGGTTTGTTCGAGGGCCCAAGCCAACCGCGGCAGAGATGGTATCGCGTTTCGGCCAGATCAGGCAGGAGCCAACACAGGAGCGCGACCACAGCGGCCGCGGCCATCGCCTTCTACAACTACGGCCGCCGCCTCAAAACCCTCAAGGGCCTCGCGCCATACGAGTTCATCTGCAAGCAGTGGACAAGCGAGCCGAAACGATTCAGGCGCGACCCAATCCATCAAATGCCGGGACTAAACAACTAGGCTGTGGTGACAAATTAATTATTTTAGCCACAGCATGATACTTGCGAGTTTGACGAACCCGAGGAAATTGGCGGCGAGTTTGTCGTAGCGGGTGG
>JANQMY010000487.1 GCA_028279895.1 Alphaproteobacteria bacterium | reverse complement strand
ACAGGCCCGTCTCGAAGGACGAAAATGACTTTTTCAGCAGCCTGCTAGGCGGCGGGTTGGGATGGACCGGCTTGGGTTGTCTTGTCAATCAATCGAAGTTTTTCATCCTTTTCGGCCAAATCCTTCAGCGTCAGGCCGTCCAAAGCCTGCGTCCGCGCTTGGCGGAGGTTGTTCATCAACCCGTTGACACGCGTATCCACCAGAGTTTGGCGGGCGCCGTGGTGGCCTTCTTCGTCGACACCCCTGACCACGTCGATCAGATGGGCAAGCGAAATTTTGTCGAGCGGTTGGGCAGGTACATATCCCGGCACATCGCCGGATGTCTCCACGGCAATATGATTGCGTTCCAACGCTATGATGATCTGCGCCACCGGTTCTCCCGGCACGCGCAGCCGACTTGCAATGTCTACGGCCGACAGCGGCGGTTGGCCGGTCGAAAACCGTTGGGCGATCAGCATGGCCACATGCAGGGCCAGGCGTTCCCGTTCTGCGATCGACAGGAACAGACTTTGCGGGCGCAGGGTTACATATTCCGGATGCTGATGATAGAAGGCGACTTTGGAGCCGATGAGCAAGATCATCCAGCCCACATAAAGCCACACCATGAACAGCACCAGCGATGCCAACGCCGAATAGATTGCCGCATAATGCGCTGAACCGACCACAAAAGAAGCAAAGGCCCAGCCCGTTATGTTCCAGAGAATGCCCGCGGCGATGCCACCGATGAGCGCGCTGCCGAAACGCACCCGGACGTTGGGAACGAAGCAATAGATGAACGTGAAGGCGGAAATCACCAACACGTAGGGCATGAGCTGCACCGCAAGCGCGATCAGGGTGCCGAACGGCTCGATTCGGACAATGGCTTCGAATACCGCGCTGTTCATCAGGCTGGCCCTAATGCCGACCGCCGAAAAAACCAGCACGGGGCCGATTAGGATGACACTCAAATAGTCGCTGAAGCGCCGCGCCAGGGGCCGCAGCGAGTGTACCTGCCAGATTTCGTTGAAAGCTTCTTCGATCTTCTGGAGAAGCGAGATCACCGTATAGACAAGAAACAAAAGGCCCAGTGAGCCGAGCACGCCGATGCTCATATTGGAGACGAAGGAAACGACGGTGTTGGTGATTTCGACGCCCCGGTCGCCTAAGGGGGCTAGGAAATTCAGCAGAGCGATTTCGATTTCGTTGTGAACACCGAATGCCTTCAGAACGGAAAAGCTGACGGCCAGCACCGGCACAATTGAGAGCAGCGTGGTGTAGACCAGGCTCATGGCCAGCAGGCCGAGGCGGCCATCCGTGAAGTCGCGGGCTACGACGGTGCCGATGCGCGCACCCGCCAGCGCCGTCCTATGAAGCAAGGGCAGGCGCTGTAAATCCGGTTCCCACACTTGGTTTTTCAGCCAGGTGTGCCATTGGGTCAACGGAAACATGATGAGCGTCTCGGGGTTAGCGGCGTCCGAACCGCGTCAGACGTGCTCGTCCTGGTGATGCGGCGGACGCTTCTTTTCCTTTTTGCGATCGCGGCCGCCGGGGCCGTGATAGTCGGGCACATCCAATGTGAGGGCATAACAGGCCAACCGAACGGTTTTCGGAATGACGACTTCCTTGCCGTCGCGATTTCCTTTTTCGTAATACTGCACCACGCGGCGTTTGAGTCCCAGGGCCTCCGCCGCTTCCTTTTGGGACAGCTTCAACGATTTTCGCCAGCGTTTGAAATCAACTGCATCCACAACCAACCGTACCCTTTTCGGCTTTCGCGCTCTCCCGGCGCGTGCCGTTATCGTCTGGAAAAATAGAAAAAATCGCGTAAAACGCGACGGAAAACAAAAAAACGCTGTTTTCTGCCGCAATTTTAAGCAGGACCCATTGGTTGATGCAATGACAGAAGCGCACCATGTGCGGGTTGTCCCGGTAAAGGTGAAGCGATCCGCGGTCCGGCAAAGCCGGGCGTGGCGCACGCAAGCGCGTATTAACCAATTTCGGTCACTTTAACGGGGCTTGCCGCCGGAGCTCTGCTCGGCAAATGGGCGGAACAGGCATTAAGTTCATGCGGTGATGGTGGCGTAGCGCTCAATGATGAAAACGGAGACACAAGAGCAGCTTAAAGCGGTGTTGTCGGGATTGCCGGCACGATATGTGGAACCGTTTGTGAGCGCTGTTGAATTCGATCGGTTGGCCGGGGGCAATCTCCCCCATTCGCTGATCATCGAGAGTCTGCGGCCTGCGCTCAAAAAACTGGGTGTGCCGCGATTTGGCACCCCCACACCATTGCGCCTGTTCTGTGATCCTTTCGAAGACATTCTGTTCTCCGGCCCGGTTCGGCCGAAAACCGTAGGTCGCATTTCCCGATTGTCGATCGCGCCGGTATGGGACTGGCTGTCAGAACTCATTCCCGATGCCCACAAGGCGTTGTCGGATCTGATCGTCAAACAGATCCTATCCCGCCACGAAGAAAAGCTGGTGGAAGCGACCGCCGAACTACATCGCACGGCGGCCAATGCGTTTGGCGCGATCTTCATGTCGTACGAGCCTGGTACGCCGGAATATGGCGCGATGGCAAAACGTCTCGGCGGCGAAGACATATTGGAAGATGCGCGGGACATGTGCGCGGTGCTCAAGATCGCACCTTACGCCGCCCGCCTGCGTTCCCGCTTCGATCGGCCGATCGACAAGCTGGACGAAGACGATTTCATCTTTTTACGGAAGAACTACGACGAACTCAAAGAGCGCTATCCGAACCAGTCGAAATACTTTGTCTATTTGCTCATGGGGCGAATGAAAAAACCTTGGCAGGTTCTCAGCGTCCTGCCGGTTGTTTGCCGCACGAAAAACGAAACGCAAATTCTTGAGTCCGAACTGGGCGAGGTGGGCAATCAGATTTTCGCCGATATTGATCAACTGTCGATCGAGATCTCGAGGACGGGTTTTCTGAAAGGCGGGCCGGCACGCGGGCTGTCCATGCTGACGAATTTCGTGGAAGCCTCGCGTGGGATTACCCGGCAAATGAGCTTGAAGCGGGACGGTCCCTGGGGCAAGCGGCTATTCGATGCCCGCAAACGGGTGTCTCACGCCATGGAACATCAGCTCAACCGGTCGGTCGATACGATCATTTCAGCTCTGCCGACCACGAAAATGGGCGCATTTGGCCCAGATGGCGCCCACCGGCCTGATCTGCGGCAGTCTCCGAATGCGGACGATGTAGAACATGCGGCCAACATCGCGATCTTCATTCAGCATACGGGCCCGTTGGCGGCCGATGCGGCGTTCGGCAAACATCACAAAGAAGCGAGCCAGCGGATCGAGCAGTTTCTGCTGGCTTACGGCGCGGATATGATTCAGGAAGTCCGTGCGGGTAATGGCGACACCATCAAGAACCTGCAATCCCACCTTGAGGCGACCGTGAAGCTGACGGGGCTTGTCGTCGGCGAAGAAGAAGCGGATTTGTTCTTGCGCCGCGCCACCACGGCGGCACGGAACTAGAGCGTTTCATGGTCAATATGACCATGAAGCGCTCTAGGGCATGATCATTTTTCACGAAAACATGATCATGCCCTAAAACGCTATGGCGATTCACCGTTGGTCGCGCCTGCCTGCTCGAAGCCTAAGCTTCGCCCTGCGGGCCATAGCCCTTCGGGCGACGGGTCGTTCGGCGAAGGCAGGCGATCGGACGGTTAACCGGAGTTCACCCATCCGGTCGAGCCGGAGGGCATGCTTAACCTGATCGCGCTCTAGCATAGCGCGTCGGCCGTTCACCGCGAGCGCTCCCAATCGGATTTGGCGGGTGAAGCCATCGAAAAAAGCGTGGCCGCCTCCAAAGTTAAAGGGTTTACCGCGGTTATCTCAGGGTTTCCGCTAACTCGGCTTTGAAATCTGCGTGAACCGACATAAGTTGAACCAGGGGGCAAACCGCATATCTATGCACATAACCCTGTGGCGCGCGCGGGGCGCCGAACGGGATTTCTTTGTTAAAAGCGCCTCCGTCGTTTACCGAGTATTCAGTTGGGAAAACGCTCATCAACTCCGGTCTGGTCCGAAACACGCATAATAGTCCCCCAGAAGGCATTCCTTGAATAAACCGCTTAGCATGATCATGCCCGTATTGAGGCTGTCGCCGATCGCCGTCATGGTGGTTGCGGCGGTGGGCATGGCCGTGCCTTTGACGGGCCAGAGCTATGTGACCGATGCAGCCCTGCTGGCGTTGGCCATTATCGCGCTGAGCTTCGCGGCCGATGTGTTCACGGAATCCGCTCTTGGCTTAGGCCGGGATTTGGATCTCAACCCCCTGGCGACCGGCGTGCTCATCATTGCGATCGGGACATCGGCGCCCGAATTCTTCTCATCTCTTGCCGCCAGTGTTTCCGGCGAACCGGAAATCGTCATCCCCAACATCGTCGGCACGATGGCGGCAAATTCGCTATTGGGCTTGGGGATTGCCGCCTGGTTCTCTGCACAGCCACTCCACGTCTCGCGTGGCGTGCAGCGGGTACACATCCCGGTGTTTATCTTCGCGCTGGTGCTGGTGTCTCTCTCGATCTGGTTCCTGCAGGTCACCGTCTATTGGGCGGTCGTCTATCTGACCCTGTTCGTGGCTTATATCGTGTACACGATCCGTCTGGGCGGCGAGGTCGATGAAAGTGTCTTAAAAGCCACGGAAGAGGCAAGCGGCCATGGGTCGTTGAACGATTTGGCGTTCACGCTCTACGGATTGATCACGCTGTTTCTCAGCGGGCACCTGGCCGTCGAAGTGCTGGTGGCGATTTCCGAGCGCAGCGGTGTGCTGTCCGAATCCCTGGCCGGCAGCGTGCTGGCCGTCGGCACATCCATCCCGGAAATTGCGGCGGGCATTGCGTTGGCCCGTCAGGGCCAGGCCGACGCGTTGTTCGGTCAAATTCTCGGGTCGAATGTGTTCGGCCTATGGATGGTCCTTGGAGTTTGCGGCTTGATCGTGCCGCTGACCCTGGCCCCATCCCTTTTTGGGGTGTTCTTCGGCCTGTCCATCTTCGTCTTCTTAGCCACCCTTGTCACTGCGCGGCGGGGCCAATTGGGGGCGCTGGGCGGCACGGTAATCATCGCGGGCTTCGGCGTGTTCCTTTACGCTCTTTACGCAGCTGGCCCGTAAAGCGTTCGTGTCATCGCCTGCCCGGTTATGGGCCATCAGCCCCGTTCGTTTACGGTGGCGGTCCTAGGCCGGGGCCGCTTGCATGCCGCGCAGCAGTTTGCCGGGCAGGGCCCCGGTGGCTTCGCCCTCGCGATAGATCATTTGACCCGACACGAAGGTCGCTTCGATCCCGTCCGCGTTCTGCAGGAAGCGGTTGCCGCCGCCCGGCAGGTCGCTGACAATATGCGGCGTCTTGAGCGCCAGCCTATCGAAATCGATGATGTTGATGTCCGCCTTCATGCCGGGGGCTAAGAGCCCGCGGTCATGGAAGGAGAAAAACTCTGCCGGCTGACGGGTGATCATGTGGATGCCTTGGGCCCAGTCGAACAGTTTTTCGTCGCGCACCCATTTGGTCAGCAAGAAGATATTGGCGCTGGTATCGCAGATGGAGCCCACATGGGCGCCGCCGTCTCCTAAAGCAGACACCGTATACGGATGTTTCAGAAGTTCCGCGATGACCGTCTTCGATTTGCTGGTGGCCGGAATGTAGATCAGATTGCTGCCGTTATTGCCGAGCAGGAAATCGTACAGCCATTCCAGCGGGTCGCGGCCTTCCCGCTGGGCTTGGGCCGCCACGCTGTTTTCATTGTCCGGCAAATAATTGATCGGTTCTTCCATGGGGTACATGGCGCCGAAATTTTTCGACAAAAGCTGCACGAAAATATGCGGGTTGTCGTTTTCCTCGGTGAGGATCTGCGCCTTCACGTCAGGGTCCTTCAGCTTGGCGATGCGCTCGTCCCAGGGCAGGTCGGCATATTTCAGGAAGGTCGGGCGATGATAGAACGGACTCATGGTGGCCGGATGCCCCATCAAAATACCGATCGGCCGCGAAATTACCTGGCCGCGAATGTCGAGGCCCGAGTCCTGGGCTGCTTCAATGCGGTGTAAATGCTGCTTCCACACTTGCGGATCCGTGTTCATCCCCTCGCTGGGGCTCTGGATCGGCACAAGCGTGAAGGTGCCCTTGGCGCCTGTGGCCTCGCTCGTGGCGCGCAAGATGCTGAATTCCTCTTCGGCATCCTTAAAGTCCGAAATGAACTGCATCACCTGACCTTTGTCGCCGGACAGGCACGTGCCGAGTTCCTTCATTTCGTTCGCGGCGGCTTCGAAGGTGGGCACGTGATCGCCACTGCTGCTCAGGTGCAACAGCGTGCGCGAGCTGGACAGTCCTACGGCGCCGGCGTCGATCCCTTCGGTCAACAGATCCTTCATTTGCCGGATGTCGTCATCGGTCGCCGCTTCGCGTTTGACCCCGCGTTCGCCCATGACATAGACCCTTAACGGCCCATGGGGCAGGAACAGGGCCACGTCGATGTCGCGTTCCTTCGCGTCCAACGCATCCATATATTCGGGGAAGCTTTCCCAATTCCACGGGATGCCGGCGGCCAGCGCCGTGCCCGGAATTTCTTCAACGCCCTCCATCAACTGGACCAACACATCCCGGTCTTCCGGGCGGCAGGGGGCAAAGCCAACCCCGCAATTGCCCATCACCACCGTGGTCGTTCCTAGATTGGAAGATGGCGTCAGGTGCGAATCCCATGAGGCTTGGCCGTCATAATGGGTGTGCACATCCACAAATCCGGGCGTGACCGCTTTGCCGCCCGCGTCGACAATTTCCGCAGCGGATCCTTCGATCTTCGGTCCCACGGCGGCGATGCGGCCGTCTTTGACGGCGACCTCTCCGGCGAAGCTTTGGCGGCCGCTGCCGTCAAAAATCTGACCGTTGCGGATGATAAGATCGAAATCGGACA
>JANQMY010000477.1 GCA_028279895.1 Alphaproteobacteria bacterium | reverse complement strand
CGCTCGGACGCTTCGTGCCACGACGGAAAATCATCCCGGTCAGAGGGGTTAAACCCCACGACGGTTGGTATAAGGCGCCTCACCGCCAAATGCTGCCCTCTTCGATGAAGACATACCCGACCCCGTAAACGGTTTTGATGGGAGCGGGAGCAGAGGTGCCCTGCTCGATCTTGCGCCGCAGACGGCGGACGATCGCGTCCAGATTACGAGATGAATTTCGGCGAAGTTTCGAATAGGCGATCTCGGCAAGCGCATCTCGTTCACAAACGCTTTGCGAATTCGACATCAGCATATCCAGTATTACGGCTTCCGTGGCCGATACCGCCACACGGTGATCATATGGCGAAATGAGTTCCCACTTCCGCAAATCAAGCAGCCAACGCATTTGATCCAGTTCAGGATAACGGGAGTGATTTTTGGCGATCCGGCGCAATAAACTCTTGATCGTCGCCTCGATTTCTTCGAGCGAGGCGTGCTTCACGAGGTAGACATCGGCCCCTTCATTCAAACAGGAAATACGCATCCCGGCGTCCTTAAACGCCGTCAGCACTATGATGCCGCAGTCCATTCCGGATCGGGCGCGAATTTCGCGCGCCAAAACCAGTCCGCTGTCATCAGGCAGGCCGATATCAAGAATCGCGATATCCGGGCGAGATGTCTGCAACACCTCCCGGAATTGTTCGGCGGTGCCGACCGCAGTCACGTTGTAGCCCAAGCCCTCAAGGAAGTCGCGAAGGTCCGTCCGCAGCGATGGCTCGTCCTCTGCAATCGCAATCGTTGTGTGTTTTTGTTGCTTGGCTGACATGTCTTTCAAACTCCTTTGGAACACACAATGTCGCTACGGTTCCTCCGGATTGTCTCTGATGGATATTCAGGGTTCCGCCATGGCAGTCGAGTATGTACTGCACAATTGAAAGCCCCAGGCCGACACCGCTTGCCGTGCCGACGTTCGACGCCCGAAAATACTGATCGGTCACATGGCAAAGCTCGTTTTCGGGTACGCCTATACCTCGATCTTTGATCTCGATGCATATATCCGGGCCCCGCTCGGTTACGCTGATTTCTATGCGCTCTCCGTCAGGTGTGTATTTTATGGCGTTACTGGTGAGATTCGTTACCGCAACCTCCAACATCTGAACGTCTCCTTCCACGTTTACCGGCGCAGGTGGAGCGTTGAATTCAATGCGTAACGGTGCAAGAAGCGGATCAAATGATCGAATAACACCTTGAACAAGGTCGACAACATCAAACGTCTCCACGATCACGGCACTATCGGTGTGTCTCTGTTTCCTGAGGAACGTTTCGATCAGATTTTCCAGCTTTTTGGCCGCTTCGAGTATTCTGTCGACGCGAACAGTGCCCCCCCGCTGTGTCGGTGCCGGTTCCAGTTTCGCCATTTCGGCGGAACGCGATATCACGGCCAGTTGGGTCCGGATTTCATGATTGATCAAACTTGACAGCCGATCTTTCTCACGCTGCATCTTTTTCGAATTGAGGAACGATGCTTCCAATTGTTGCTGCGTTTTTTGTCGCCGAAGAATTTCCCGTTTCAGCATCTCTTCGTGAAAAAGTACTTCGTTATATCTACGAAAGCCATAAATTGTCAGTAGAATAAGGAACAGAAAACTCACATATAAATTATAGCCGGCAAGCATGAAACTCTCACCTCCCGGAAGCGCGCTTATATATCCACTGGATATATTCTTTATGGATTCCGATATTCGGAAAAGCAACACGAAAATTGAAATGAAAATAGGTACGGTTGCTATTGCCCTCAACGAATAATGCGTTTCTTTACAGTTGACAAAATAGAACATCAAGAAGCACCCAACGATAATATTAGCTGCAGAGTCTATTGTTATCCTCAATGTTTTGTAATCAGGAAATAAAACAGTAGCCAAAGTATATAAAAGAGATAGTATTATAAATATTAATGCATGAATTGACAGTCGAGGGCTCTGATCAAGGAATTTACCGACGCCGAAACTGAGGGCCATCAGCGAAAGTGTGGCAAGGATATTTGGTACTAAGATTGAAATCCATATGGATGCCGCTCTCTCGAAATAGTTCATAAAGAGCGCAACGGCGCTGATGCCGGCAGAGAGGGC
>JANQMY010000469.1 GCA_028279895.1 Alphaproteobacteria bacterium | reverse complement strand
TGGTGTGGTTGCGCACCGCGGCCTTAGACGACGCGTAAGGCGTTGCGCCGGGAACGCCCACCAGGCCCGAGCGGGACGAGATGTTGACGATTGCGCCGTCGCCTTTGGCCTTCATGGCGCGGATGGCATAGCGGCAGCCCAAAAACGTGCCGTCCAGATTGACCCGGTGTACGGCCCGCCAATCTTCCAGTGTGGCGTTTTCCGGATCGTGCGATCGGTTATGGGTTTCAAATCCCGTGATGCCCGCATTGTTCACCACCACGTCTGCCGTGGGCACCGCCGCGGCCAGCGCGTTCCAATCGTCTTCCTGCTGAACGTCCAGATGAAAATATTGCGCGCCGAGGCTTTTGGCCACCGCTGCCCCGGCATCGTCGTCGATATCCGTCACGATCACATGGGCCCCGTTGTCGGCGAAGGCTTGCGCGACAGCTTGGCCGATGCCGCGTGCCGCGCCGGTGATAACGGATGTTTTTCCGCCTAATTCTTGCATGCCGCTCCTCCGCAGATGATCCGCCTCTAGCAGGCTGCTGAAAAAGTCATGGTCTTGGGGATCCATGGTTCGAGTCGGGGCTATCGCGCCTCCTCACCATGAGGTTTTTGTTTGTTTTCCTCATCCTGAGGAGGGCCGACAGGCCCGTCTCGAAGGAGGAAATGACTTTTTCAGCAGCCTGCTAGGTGGCGTTTCCGCCGGGCTGATGCAAGGGGCATGTGCGGTGCCTTACCAATAATCCGCCATCAACGTGCGCGCCCAATCGGGCTCGCGCAGCGCGCCCTGCGGTAAGAAGCCCGTCATCACCGGTTTGATGTCAAGGACCGGGGTGCCGTCAATAGCATCGAGGCCGCGTACCCGTAGTGTCAGTCCGTCTACGGATAAGAGGTCGCATATGGTGGCGCCCAGCCGATTGGGGCGGGCCTTGCCGCGCTGGGCCAAAATTCCCACTTTCGGCCAATCCTTATTGCCGCGCGGGTGGCGCGCGCCCCGGATGATCTTACTGTCGGGCACTTGGTCGAACAGAAAAATCACTTCGATATGGGAGAAGCTGTCGAGTTCGGCGGCCGCATCGGCGTCCAACACGGCCGGGTCCAGCGCGATGGTTGTTTGCTCCATATCCCAGCGGTCGTCTTCGGCTTGTGTGCGGGTGCAGGCGACGGTGCCGATGGGTGAAAGCGTGAAGATGTTGGTCATTAGATCCTCCAAATCGATGGGGACCTAAGCACAGTTCATGGCTGAAAAGGGCGCATAGATTGGTGTCGTGCGAGGACTAAGTTCATTGATTGACTCGGCGATCCTACTCCCGAGCGGCTCATGCAGTCCCGGATTGCTGACGCGTCCGGGATGAGCGGTTTGGTTAGGCGGCTGTCACTGCGGAAGTGTGCGCAGCGGTAGGTCCCGCCAGGGTCGCGGCAAGGGCGACGTCGAGGTCTTCCGGTGTGGCGCCCGTCCACGCCACCTGATCGTCGGGCCGCAGGAGAACAGCCTCTTTGTCTTTTAGGTAGCCGCCGTGGTCCGTCGCTTGGATGGAGGGGTAAAGCTCGATCCGTATACGGTGTTTCTTTTCCAGCATGGCCAAGGGGGCTGCCCATCTGGGCGGTGCTTTCATCAGCAGTTTGAACGATCCGTAATTGGCCGGCACGCCTAAATCGCGATGGGGCTCGCCGGACCATGTGCCGGGCAGAATGCCGTCGGACGTAAAGTGACTTGTTTGATTGTCGATCGCTCGTTGCACCGATGCTTTTTCTTGCGGGGTCAACGTGTCGAGCCGGCGCTCCAGCTCGGCCAGCGTTTTAAAGGGACCGAGGGCTTTGTGAACCTCGCCCAATGTCATCATATTGTGCAGGCTGGCCTCGGCATTGGTGGCGGCGACCGACCTGCATTCCATATCGTAACTGTCGAGCAGCGCCTCTTGGGCGATGCCTTTGTCTACCAGTGCCAGCTTCCACGCCAGATTGTGCGCATCCAAGATGCCCGTATTAAGGCCAAGCCCGCCGGTTGGGGGAAACCGGTGCGCCGCATCGCCCACCAAAAACGCGCGGCCCTGGCGGTAGCGGTCGGCGATCTGAGACCGGGCGGTCCATCGTCCCGCGCTGAGTATGTCGAACGGAATGCCGCCGCCCAAGCCGTGTCGGATATGCTCGATTAAGCGGTCTTGCGTGAGTTCTTTGCCGCGAGACGGCACCATAAAGACGTGCGATTTCTCCAATTCATGGACAATGAGCGTGCCGCCGGCTTCCGGGTTGAGGACCCAGAACAGAGGGCCCGGCCGGTCCTTCACCCATTCGGTGAGATCGGCCTTGAGGTGCACCATGTAAAACTGGCCGAGGTCTTCGGGCCCGCTCAGTGGAATGCCGAGCGTGTTGCGGGTTTGGCTGTTGGCGCCGTCGGCGGCAATCAGCCAGCGCGCCGAGACGGTTTTGGTTTCGTCCCCGCTACGCAAGGTGGCGGTGATGCGGTCCGCGTCGGTCGCGATGTCGAGGCAATCGGTTTCGGTGGCAATGTCCGCCAGCTCGCTATGCGCCATTTGGTCCAACAAAATGGGGCACAGCAGGTTTTGCGGCAGATTGGCCCAGCCGTTGGGAATGCCCTCTTTTGCCATGTCGATGCGGCCGATTTCCATCCCGGCGAGTTGGGCGACCCAGGTGATAAAACGGGTTTCCGGTTCCGGCACGGCGTCGAAAATGGCGCTGGCTGCGCCGATTTTGTCGAAGATCTCCATGGAGCGCTTGCGGATCACATGGGCCCGCGGCGTTTGCGGCAAGGCATCGGTGCGTTCCACCACCAGGCTTTGAATGCCGTAACGTTCCAGCAGCAGCGCGAAGCTCATGCCCACAGGGCCGCCGCCAATGATCAGTACCGGGACGCTATCCGGTATATCGTGGACGCGCGTCACGAAGGGTCTTCTTCCATCGGGCGCGCGCCAAACACATCCAGATGTGCCAGGTTACTCACATCCCGCCGCGAAAGCGGGCCATGGCCGCGGCCGACCGGATAACCGACGGGAACGAACGCCGCCGTGCCCCATTCTTCCGGGAACCCCAGCAGGTCACGTATTTCTTTCTCTTTCTCGCAAAGCAAAGTGGTCAGTGTACAGCCTAACCCTTCTGCCCGGCAGCCCAGCAGGAAGTTTTGAACGGCCGGATAGATCGAACCGCCGCCCACCACCGACGGCCGGTCATAGCCCTGGTCTGTAATGTGCAGAAGCGCCGGGTTGAAGACGAAGACGCAGACCACCGGGATCTGCGCGAAGTTCTTCGACAGATGGTCGCCGGCGTCCAGCGCGCGCAAGGTGGGGCCGGCTTTCTCTTCCGGCAGGCCTTCCAGCGCCTTGCGCCCCACGGCGGCATATTGATCCCACAGGGGCGCGTAGAGTTCGCCCATCTTCGCTTTCTTGTCCGCGTCGCGCACGACAATCACTTGCCAGGGCTGGCGGTTGCCGCCGGAGGGCGCGAAGCTTGCCAGTTTCAGGGCGCGGTTGATTTGATCGTCCGACACCGGATCGGGCCGCAGTTTGCGCACCGCCCGTGTGGTGCTGATGGCTTCGAACAGGTCGATGGGCAGGGGCATGGCCGCGCTGTCGAGATGGGGGGCGGGCACCTCCACCGACGGGACGGGCGGGTCGAACGCGGTCAGCACGCCCGACACCATTTGATAGAAGCCCACATGGGTGACCACTTCGATGGTGGCTTGTTCGCCCAATGCTTTTTGCGCGGCGGCAAATGTGGCGTCCGTCACCCGGCGCTGAAACACCAATTCGCGAGCGATGTTGTAGGCTGCCTGGAGATCGTCCCGCTCGAAACGGGGGGTATCGCCGCGGGCGATCGCGTCGATCGCGTCGTCCGGCACGCCTTGCATCTTGGCGACCATGGCATGGACTTGAAATTCGAAATCAATGTTCCATGCCCGGGCGACCGTCAGCACCGCCACTTCGCGCACGGCCGCATCCATGCTCGTCTCTTCGCGCAACGCCATGCCGGCACGCTCGAAATGAAGGCCGATTCCCGGGCTGCGCAGCCAGGCGTCGAAGGGACCGCACAGGCTGCCGTCTTCCCGGATCAGAATGTTTCGGCCGGGCCCTTGAGCGCGCGGGCTGTCGACCACGGCGTCATAAAGCGTTTTGGGGGCGCCACTCAATTGAGCGGGCGTTAGCGGCGTCAGCCGCGGGCTGGTTTTGCTCACTTGTAGGTTTCCTCGAAAATGGCCGCGTCCGGCATGTTGTTTTCATGCATCTCCAACATCTTAGCCGGGTCGCAGATAAATCCGAAAAAGTTCTTGTTGAAGAGGCCTTTGGCGAGCCAGGCATTGGTCTCTTCATTGTTGGCAAAGTTGTCGACGCCGATCTCCACTTCGTTCCCGTCCGGATCATTGTAATAGAACGACGTCTGGAAGCCGTGATTGACGCAATAGGTCGGCTCCATCCCGTGCTCGTCGCGCAAGCGCTTATAGGCCATGAGCAAATCGTGCAGGCTTTCGTACAGATAGGCGAAATGGGCCAACCCGGAACTGTCCGGGTCCTTGGGTTTGATGTCCGGCCGGTTGGCGATGAGGATCCGGTGATGTTCGTCGTCATAGGTGAGGAAGGTGACCACATCGTTTTCGAACATGGCCTGCGCGTTCAAGAAGGTCTTGTACCAATCGCGCATTTTTTCGAATTGCGCCGACTGCAAAACCAAATGTCCGAAACGGTGGGGCTGATGCCCCCCGGCTTGGGGAACGGGAATTTGAGCAAGGGCGGGTTCTGCCATGGGAGGTCCTCCTAGGTCCAATCATTGGTCGATTGACCAGTAAAATGAGGGCTTGCATTTCGCTTGTCAAGTGAATAATGAATGAGTCATGAAAACACGTGCTCAACAGCGGGAAGAAACCCGCCATCTCATTGTCGAAGCCGCCATTCAGGTCTTTTCCGATAAAGGATTTCATGGGGCCAGCACGCGCGATATCGCGGCCCAAGCCGGCGTCAATCAGGGCTTGTTGACCTATCATTTCAAAAGCAAGGAAGAATTGTGGATCGCGTCAGCGGACCGCATTTTCAAAGAAATGCGCGCGCTTGTTGCGGGAACGCGCGACGCCCTAGCGGGAGAAGAGCCCCACACCATTGCGCGGGAGGTCACAAAAGCCTATGTGCGGTACGCCGCCAAACGGCCTGAACTTTTCCGGTTTATGGTGGAAGAAGGCAAGCATCCGGACGCCCGCATGCGTTGGCTGGTGGATACACATCTGAAACCGCTCTTCGAAGAATTTTTTCAAAATGATCTGATTCCGGAGCAATTACGCCCCCATGCGTTCTACGCTCTGGCGGGGGCGGCCTCCTCCATCTTTGCGCTTGCGCCGGAATGCAAGCGGTTGACGGGTCTGAACCCGACGACCAAGCAGGCGATTGAAACCCATGCGGAATATGTGACGAACTTGCTGATCCCTTAAGGCCGGGCGATCCACACCAGGCCGCGCCGTTTTACCGCTGCAGTAATGCTTCCGCGATCTGCACCGCGTTAAGCGCCGCGCCCTTGCGCAGATTGTCGCCGGTCACAAAGAAGGCAAGGCCGTTCTGCACGGTCGGGTCTTTGCGGATGCGGCCGACAAACACCGGATCTTGCCCGGACGCGTGCAGCGGGTTGGGAATGTCCGCCAACACGACACCCGGTGCCTTGGTCAAAATGTCGGTCGCGTCCGCCACCGACATGTCCCGCTCGAATTGTGCATTGATCGACAGGGAATGGCCAGTATAGACGGGCACGCGCACGCAGGTGCCGGAAACCGGCAAATCGGGAATGTCGAGGATCTTGCGGGTTTCGTCGCGCAACTTAAGCTCTTCTTCCGTGTACCCCTCTTCGGCGAGCACGTAATTGAAAGGCACCACGTTGAAGGCAAGCGGCACGGCCCATTTCTTCGGTGCCGGGAACGCAACGGCAGTGCCGTCATGGGCGAGCTTTGCCGAGTCTGGCCCGGTTGTCCGGATCTGCTCCTCCAATTCTTCGACGCCGGCAACACCTCCGCCCGAGGCCGCCTGATAGGTGCTCGCCACCATGCGGGTCAGCCCCGCGGCTTTGTGCAGCGGCCCCAGCACGGGTATGGCGGCCATGGTGGTGCAATTGGGATTGGCGACGATGCCTTTCGGGATCGACGTCAGGGCTTCCGGGTTCACTTCCGAGACCACCAACGGCACGTCCGGATCGGCGCGCCAGGCAGAGGAATTATCGATCACCGTGGCGCCCGCCGCGGCCACTTTTTCGGCCAGCGCGCGCGAGGTGCTGCCGCCCGCCGAAAAGAAGACGATGTCGAGGCCCGCATAATCCGCCGTGTTGGCCTCTTCGACGGCTATGTCCGCGCCCTGCCATGGCAGGAGGCGCCCCGCGGAGCGGGCCGACGCGAACAACCGCAGCGATGCCACGGGAAAGCCGCGCTGCGCCAATGTTTCGCGCATTAACGTGCCCACCAGGCCTGTCGCGCCGACAATGCCCACATGAACCGGGGATGCGGAGGCGTTGGGTGAGGCGTTCATAGGACGATCCTTTCAAACGATAGGCACCATGTCGGGTTTTCGCTTTGCAAATGCCCGGCCACATAACATGATAGGGGAACGCCCCAAAAGCAGGATTTCCGCATGGCTGGGTTGCAGCCTTATGCGCGACCGACATTCACAACCTCACAAACCAAAGGAGAGAGGAAACATGGCCATCGACTTTACGATCCCCGATGCCGCCAAACAGGTGCGCGAACAAGTGCGCCAATGGGTGCAGGACGAATGCATTCCCGCGGAAAAAGAGCTCGCGGAAAGCAAGGATTATGACGGCGTCCTGACCCGGTTGCGCAAAAAAGCGCGGGAGCAAGGGCTGTGGTGCCCGTTTATCCCGGAAGAATATGGCGGCATGGGGCTCGGGCCCCTGGCCAATGCGCTGGTGCAGATGGAACTGGGCGAAAGCCATTTGGGCGCCTTGTCCATGAACACCCAGGGGCCGGACGACGCCACCATGATGACCCTGCTGGAGCACGGCACCGACTTCCAGAAGGACAAGTTCCTGAAGCCGCTGCTCGATGGCCAAAAGCGCATTTGCTATTCCATGACGGAAAAGGCCGCCGGGGCCGATGCCACGGGCATGCAGACGCGCGCGGAAAAAGACGGCAAGGGCAATTATGTGCTCAACGGCGAAAAATGGTTCTCCAGTGCCGCGACGGCTGCCGATATCGCGCTTGTGATGGCGAAGACCAATCCGGAGGCACCGCGCCATCAGCAGTTTTCCACCTTCCTGGTGGAGCTGCCCAACCCGGGCTACAACATCATCCGCAACATTCCCACCATGGCCGTACACGGACCGCTTTATGACATTATGGGCGGCGGTCACGCGGAAGTCGAAATCAAAGATCTAGTGGTGCCGGAAGAAAACCTGCTGGGCGGCGAAGGCCAAGGCTTCGCCATGGGTCAGCACCGGTTGGCCTACGGACGATTGCGCCACGGCATGCATAACGTGGCCATGGCGCAGCGTGCGTTGGACCTCGCCACCGCCCATATCACCGAGCGGTCTACCTTCGGCAAGCCCTTGGAGGAGCGACAGGGGGTCCAGTTCATGCTGGCGGATTGCGCGCAGGATTTGTACATCGCTCGGCTGATGCTGATGCATATCGCCTACAAAGCCGAAAATGGCATGGATCTGCGTCAGGAAAACGGCATCGCCAAAGTCTATCTGGCCAACATGGTGCATCGGGTGGTCGACACGGCCATTCAGCTTCACGGCGCGCTGGGATACAGCCTCGATACGCCGCTGGCCGCTTGGTACACCCATATCCGGTCGCAACGTCTGGTGGACGGGCCGGACGAGGTGCATCGCTGGCGGACGGGCAAGAACGTGATCAACGCCTTTAAGCGCGACGGCACCACGGCTGCTGCGGCCGGGGGTGAACTGCTGTAGACAGCTCTATTGGCATATGCCAGCCGATAAAGGGCGGCGGGGGAAATCTCCCGCCGCCTGCTTGCCCACCGTGCCACGGGGATTGACACGGTGCTCCCTCAAACCCACTTAGGGCCAAAGCGTCATTACCCGCCGCACGGAACCCTCCAAACATGCCGCCTGCTTTTGCACTGTATTCTGCGTTGTTGCCTGTCTCGATCATGGGGCTGGAGCGGTATGAGATCGGTACGGCGGTTTGCAAGGGGGCCCCATGACCTTTTTGCTAATTCTGGTCGGCCTTACCTTGTTGGCGGTGGGCGGCGATGTGTTGATCCGCGGTGCCGTGGGCACAGCGGCGCGTTTGGGGGTGTCGCCCTTGTTCACGGGCTTGGTGTTGGTGGGGTTCGGTACGTCATTGCCTGAACTGGTGACCAGCATCACCGCGACCCTGAACGAATCCCCCGGTCTGGTGGTGGGCAATGTGCTGGGCAGCAACATCGCCAATATTTTCCTCATCCTCGGCATTGCCGCGCTGATCATGCCCATTCCGGCGGATCCCAAGAGCTTCCGCCGCGACGGTCCGATGCTGGCGGTGGCAACCATTGCCTGCATTGCCGTGGCGCTAACCGGAACCTTCAGCCGGCTGGCCGGGTTCATCTTCTTCATCAGCCTGATCAGCTATTTGGCCTACACCTACATAAAAGAATCCCGGCAGCCCGATGCCTCGGCGGTGCTGCACGCGGAAGAAGCGGAATTGGTGTCGGCACCGTCGTCCATGCCGCTCTATCAACTGATCCTGCTGACCATCGGCGGGTTCGTCATGATTGCGCTGGGCGCGAGCTGGACGGTCACCGGATCCATCGCGATTGCGCGAGACTTCGGGATTTCGGAAGAAATCATTGGGCTGACTATCGTCGCGATCGGTACGTCGCTGCCCGAGCTTGCCACATGTACCGCCGCCGCGCTGCGCCGCCACACGGATGTGGCATTCGGCAATGTGCTCGGCAGTAATCTGTTCAACATATTGGGCATTTTGGGGATCACCGCGCTGGTACAGCCCCTCGAAATCCCGGCGCCGGTGCTGGTCTATGACATATGGGTATTTGCCGGCGCGACCGCGTTGATGCTGTTTTCGGCAATGTCCGGGTTCCGCGTCACCCGGGCCGAAGGCGGCATTTTTGTCGCGCTGTATGTCGGATACACGCTTTTCCTGCTCACCCGCGCATTGGGGTGATGGGCGTTCGGCCACAGCGGGGGCAGGGCAATCGCATATGGAACTCATTTTCCCAGCGCTCATCCCGGTCGCGTTTTCGCGAACCGGGATCTCCCGGCAGCTTGTGCGAGATTCCTGCATGCGCAGGAATGAGCGGAACAACGATGAGGCTACGGACCGCCATATGCGATCGCCCTTGGGGAGGTGACTGCCCTAGCAGGCTGCTGAAAAAGTCATGGTCTTGGGAATCCATGGTTCGAGACGGCGCTATCGCGCCTCCTCACCATG
>JANQMY010000439.1 GCA_028279895.1 Alphaproteobacteria bacterium | reverse complement strand
GGACTGGCAGTTCACAAACCAAGACGCCCGCATCAAACTCAGAAAACTCTACCCATCACTATGAGTGATTCAAAGAAATAGAGCGGCGGACGGTGAAATAGAATCAATTCTGTTTGCGGTCCGTCGGTCCGATCCCGCTCTAGAAGAACACGAAGGACCTCACCACCACATTCTTGCGGCAGGGGGCGTCATCCGGCTGGTTGGGGTCGATGGTGGCGGTATGGAACGACCAGCGGGACACGCTGCCGTCGGTGACCGAATCGTAGCATTTCAGCATCGACACCTCCGTCGGTGACTGATCCGGGAACCAATACCATTCATGATCGGGGCGATAAGTGAAGCGAGTCGTTTCCCCGACCCTGTCATCGTAGATGCGGTAATTGGTGATGTAAGGCTGATCGGCGAAGGACGGCCAGGCACAGAGGACGAACGGATTCTGCTTCACCGTTTCCATCGGTTTGGCCAGGTTGATGGACATAAAGCGCTGGGACATTTTGGCGTCGGCTTCCGCTTCCGTGTAATGCTGCGTGCGGCCGAAGTTCCGCAGATTCTTCGTCAGCAATTCTCGGCAGCGCACCCGGCCGCTATTGTCGTTCAAATCGTTGTGCACAAGGTTTGCGTAAGCCGCGTTCACGCCCGGGATTTTGTTGTCCTGATCTTCCGTGCGGTCACCTGTGTAGTCCTTGTCGAACACATCGTGATTGTAGACAAGGGCGTCGGTTGCATCCGGGAAGAACTCGAGAAGTAGTTTCTCCATTTCCGGATAGTAAACGCGCTCCACTTCGTGAGCGTCGTAAAAGTTCGTGCACTGAGACTCGCAATGGGCAAGCGACACGCCCAGCCGGTCCATGCAGTCAGGCGAGCTGGGCGATAGGCCCGGATAGTATTCCCCGATCCGCCGGGCATCGCGCAGGATTTGCGGGAAATAAAGGCAGCGGCGAATTTCGTTGCGCTCGTCCCGGCGCAACAAGGTTGCGTCCTGTTCCCGCGCGGGGTCCCGCCACAAAGCATTTGATGACACCACGGAATAAGACGGCCCTTCATGAATAGAGTAGCGCAGCGGTATGGCGATGCCGCCCTCGGGTGCTTCGATATTATTGGCGCGGATATAGTCCAGGCATTCCGCATAACGCCGGAATCCGAGCCCCCATTTGGTTTCGATAGGACCCGGCGGGGCCGTGTCCAGCAGATCCGTGACCGACTGGCCGTGGCCGTCGGCAATGAGCTTCAGCGCATCTTCGATCGCTTTCGCGGTACCGGCATCGCCGTTTCGATCGAACGACATATAGGACAGGCCGCCATTGGCCGCGATCGGCGGTGCTTGGCCGTCGGTCAGCTCCAGCGGCGGGACATAGGCGCCTCCGGGAGCGCCTGACTTGGTTTCTGCGGTGACCGTCGATTGAGACATGGGGATCTCCTGCTGTGCTTTGCCAATGATGGCACAGCCGAGACCCTGTTCCTAGCCAACGATCAGTGTTCATGGGCACCAGGCCGGTGCAGCAATGCCCGCTTTTGTCAGGCGACGGCCTGGCCGCAAATCTGGGAATTCACCGGGATGAACGGCCCGCTCATGGTGTAAGGTTCAATTTCTACCGACTGAAAACCGGCTTCGCGCAAAAGTTCGGCGGTGTTCCGATTGGTGTGACATCCTTCAAAGCAATAATGCCAAGGCCGGTGCACCGCCTCTTGAAGCCGCCGGCGCCAATGGCCATGCGGGGCCGCCACATGCTCCAGAAAGATGAACCGGCCGCCCGGCTTTAAGATCCGCCGCACT
>JANQMY010000416.1 GCA_028279895.1 Alphaproteobacteria bacterium | reverse complement strand
CGCTCGGCTTCATCGGGCTGGGCTTCGTCCATGCGCTGGCGTTTCAGATTCTCTATCGCGGCTTGCCGCGTAACTGGTTTGCGGCGGGCCTGAGCTATGGCGTCGCCGCGTGGCTGATCGCCTGTTTCTGGTTCGAGTACTACCTGCCGTGGAACGTCATGCTTGAGCCGCTGCCGCTGGTGCTGCTTGAGCTGGCGTGCTGGCTTGGCGTCATGCTGGCGGGCGGCCTTGCGCTGGCCTTCGTCTATCGCGGAAGGCTGGTCGATCACCATTTATCCCTATACAGAAAATAGGGATCAGCGTTCCTCGGCCCGCTGGGCCGTGGGCTTCATGCGTTTTGGCATTGACGGTTTGACGAGCGCCGCTGCGTCCCGCTCGCCGGTTTGCGCCTCTTGAATAGCGACGGCGTAATCGCGGGCGCCGCGCAGGTATTTGAGAAACCCGTCCAGCGTCGCCTGCGATGCGGCAAACGGCATGGCGCCCGTGCGGCGGCCGAGCTTGATGATTTCGCCCAGAAACGCGCCGTCGCGGGTCAGCGCGGGCACGCCATGCTCCACGATATTCCGGTTGGCGCGCAGGCGGCAGAAGACGGCGATGAAGTGCAACACATGGGACTTCAGCAGCTCGTCCCGTTCAAAGCGGCCGGCCAGCCATTCGGTGAACTCCGCGCGAGAGGCGTTGCCCATATAGGCGAAAATATGCGCCGCCGTCTCTTCGTCCACGTCAAGATAGTGGTGCGCCAGCCGTTGCAGATCCCGCTCAAGATAGTTCCATTCAATGGCGATGTGGCCGACGGCGAGGGCGTAGCGGTTCTTGTCGTGATGATGGGCCATGACTTGTCGCTACCAACCGGCTGTTCAATCCGCCTGACATTCATCGCCTCGCGAAGACGCCAGGCGCGCGGGCACCGCGGGGAGCGCCAATCGATCATATAAGGCACAGCTTTTAAAGAGATCAAGCATAAGGCGCAAAGCGCCTTATGCTTGCGCTACCGTTCTAATCCCAACATTCGTAAAACAATGTATTATTGATGTAAGCCCGTAAAGCGGTGCTGGGGAGGTCAACCAGTACTGAACCATCTTCTTGAAATGACACTAGCGGCCAAAGCTCCTTTCCCGCGGAATCGTACATTCGCTGATATTCAAATGAAACCTTTTGACCACTTTTAACTGGCTCGATATGTCCCCATGGCTCTATAACGAGTTTCAAGTCTCTCTCGAATTCCAAAATCAAACGCATGATCATACCATTATATACATTCAACAACGTATCGGCAATTGAAGTCCCAATCGGAAAGAGGTGAAACCCCTGCGGGAAGTCGCGAAGGATAATGTTGCAGTAGCTGTTCAAGACCGGTTGCACGATCACCCGGCGTGGACTGCCCATGTCGGACTCTACCTGCACGATCCCGATACAGATTTCGCAACTGACGCAGCTGATTCTTTGTGACCCCAGCTCGCTGCAAATCTCGGATTAAGGCATCCCTGAAGTTTGGGCTTTTCAGATTGTCGACCCAACGTGCAGCACCCTGAGGCCCCTGACCCCATCTAAATAATCGAGTTGCAGCACCGCCACGAGGTAAACCAGCCGGATAGGTAGGGCGGGGGCCAAGCCGTGGAGCAGATATCGCAACGCATACAGTGTCGTCGGTGCCGCCTGAGCAATAGCTGCGGCCCCGGGACGCGCCGAATGAGATGGAGCCCCCAAACCCGCCGCTGAACCCGCCGACGCCTGCTGCGCCGCCGCCGGCGAATGAAGGACCGAAGGGTGCGTCTGCGCAGTTTGAGACCGCAGCCGGGATGAGCGATCCCGTGCAGACCATGTGATCGACTCGCCGTTGATTAGAGTCAGGCTCACCAGTCCCGTCCGGGTCGGTCGGCTCACATTCTTCGCTGTCTTTCGGGTCGCAGGACTCCATCCCCCACGGATCCGTGTAGTTCACCGGATCGCCTCCAACATACCCGTACATATTCATGCCGTCGCCATAGCCGATGGGGTCGGTCTGCATGAAGCGGCCGAGTTCGGGGTTGTACCATCGGGCCTTGTAGTAATAGAGGCCGAAATCGCCCCACC
>JANQMY010000373.1 GCA_028279895.1 Alphaproteobacteria bacterium | reverse complement strand
CACGCACCACGCACGCCATTAGACCATCGACACCATCATGCCACTGGCGGTCAAGAAACAAATGGCCGCCAGTGCCGATGCCGCCGTGCGCACGCTGTTCCAAAACGTCCAATCCGGAAAGTACACCGCCGCCCAATAGTCGCCGGCGTCGGCGCTTTCGGCATCGAAGCCGTCAAGGCGGATGTTCATGGGCACGTTACAGACCAACGTCACGCCGAACACGCCAAATCCGTAGATGAATGCGCCGGCCATCATGAAGGCCGCAACCGGTCCGTCCAGCAGGTAATAGGCCAAGCCGCCGATAACCGGCGACAGCACCGACATGCCGATCAACATCACCATGAACAGGGTACGGAATACTTCCCGGTTGATCACCTGCATCACCTCAATCCCCGCCCCGGCTTGGGCGAGATGCAGCGAGCGCATCACAAAATCAGAAAAGGTCAAAAATACGCCGGCAACCAATGCGCAGGCCAAGATTGAGAGTTGGCAGAGGATAAAGAGCAACTGAATGGTCATAGTGTGGTCTCCCTAAAACAAGATTTATCTTCAGTAAGACAGGCCAGCGGCCCGATGCAGATAGGTTTGATCGGTGAGCTGACGGATCATGAAATCCGCCACGTCACGCCGCGAAATCTTGAGCGTCAGGCCTTTTTCCGATGGGGAAAACCCGTGACGATAGAGTCCCGTGGCGGCGCCGTCGGTGAATGAGGCGGGGCGCACCAGCGTCCAATCCAGCCCGCTGCCGCGGACAGCGGCTTCCTGAGCTTCATGATCAGCCATGGCCTCTTTGAGCAGCCAGCCGAACATGACGTAACGCCAAAACAAAGTCAGATGCGCATGGCTGTCTCCGATGCCGAGGCTGGACAAGCAGACCAGCCGTTGCACCCCTTGACGGCGCATGGCCTCGATGACGTGCCGGGTGCCTGCCGACCGAATGTGGCCCTTGCGCCCGGCCCCCACCGCAAACAGTACAGCCTCTTGCCCGGCCACGGCCGCGTCGACGGTCTTCATGTCTGCGGCGTCGCCCGCCAGAGGAATAAGCCGCCGATGCGTTCGTTCCAACGCAAATGGACGCCGCGCCACAGCCGTTACGTCGTGGCCATCTTCCAAGGCTTTGTCGACGATGTGGCGCCCTAGCGTGCCGGTCGCCCCGAAAATCGCCAGTTTCATGTCATCTTCCTTCCTAAATCCAATCAACTTGACACAGTGTCAATTGACATGGTGACAAGTATGTGAGACTTTACACAATGTCAAGTGAAAATCTCGAAACACGAAAAAGAATTCTGGATGCGGCGCTGGCGCTTCTGGAATCCGGGGACGCCCAGGCCGTGCGCATGGCCGACATCGCCAAGAAAACCGGAATCTCCCGGCAGGCGGTGTATCTGCATTTTGCAACGCGCGCGGAACTGTTGATCGCCACCACGCGCCACTTGGACGAGCTGCGGGACGTGCAAAATCGGCTCACGCCCAGCCGATCGGCGAAAACCGGGGTGGCACGGCTCGACGCCTATGTTGAGGCATGGGGCGGCTACATTCCGGAAATGTACGGGGTCGGGAAAGCGTTGATGGCGATGAGCGACACGGACGAAGCCGCCGCAGAAGCCTGGAACGAACGCATGACGGCGATGCGCGAAGGGTGCGAAGCGGCAATCCACGCGCTCAAACGGGACGACACGCTTTCAACCACCTATTCCGTGGCAGAGGCCACAGACATGTTGTGGACGCTTTTGTCGGTTCGCAATTGGGAGCACCTCACCCAAGCCTGCGGCTGGTCGCAAAAGAAATACATCAAGACGATGACAGCGACCGCCCGCCGGTTGTTCGTGCGCGAGAACTAATAACGCAAATAGGGCCGGCGTTCCGCCACCCAGGCTTGTTCGTCCGCATCGCACAACGCGTTGAGGTCACCCGGCATTGCCGTCGGATCGTCCACCCACTCTTTCAATAGCGGGCTGCCATTGATCACATCGATGGCCAGCTCGCCATGTTCATACTCATAGGCGAAATCGCGCCATAACGGATAATCCGGGTACAGACGGCGTATCGCTTTGAAAGCCAACGCCTGGAGGCGCCAAGGACGGAACGCGTTGTGATCGTAGCTCGGATCCTCCACATGGATTTGCACCCCGTTGCACAACGTACCAGCGTGCTTGTGAAAGGTGGGTTCGAACCAGCAGTCGCGCAAGCGGCATCCGTCAAGCCAATCGGGCGCCAAGGCGTGCATCTCCGCCAACACCCGGCGCGCGTCGATGTCCGGTGCGCCGAACACTTCCAACGAGCGCGTGGTGCCGCGGCCTTCCGATAAGGTCGTGCCTTCCAGCATCACCGTGCCGGGGA
>JANQMY010000365.1 GCA_028279895.1 Alphaproteobacteria bacterium | reverse complement strand
ATGATCATTTTTCACGGAAACATGATCATGCCCCAAAACGCTATGGGGATTCACCGTTGGTCGCGCGATCGGACGGTTAACCGGATTCCATCCCGGATCAGGTCCGGGACAGGCTTTAACCTGATCGCGCTCTAGGATGGACCATAAGGTACCGATGGCCTCGTCGATGACCGATCGAACAAAGGAAGAACAAATAGACGCCGCGGTACCGGGCCAAAACGCCGGCCCGATGGCGCCCACGGGGGCGGAAGTCATCCAAAACGTCCTCAAAACGCTTCCCCAACGGCCGGGCGTTTATCGCATGTTGAATGCAGAGGGAGATGTCCTCTATGTGGGCAAGGCGCGCAATCTGCGTAAGCGGGTCGCGGCCTATACGAAGATGGGCGGGCACACCAATCGCATCGCGCGCATGATTTCGCTAACCCGGTCCATGGAAGTGGTGACAACCGGGTCCGAAACCGAAGCGTTGCTGCTGGAAGCCAACCTGATCAAGCGGCTCAAACCGCGGTACAATGTGCTTTTGCGGGATGACAAGTCGTTTCCGTATATTTTGGCGACCGGCGATCACGCCTTTCCGCAAATCGTGAAACACCGTGGCGCCCGCAACAAACCCGGTGACTATTTCGGCCCCTTCGCGTCCGCCGGCGCCGTGAACCGCACACTCAATACGTTGCAACGCGCATTCTTGTTGCGTTCCTGTTCTGACAGCGTGTTCGAAAGCCGAAGCCGTCCCTGCCTGCTTTACCAGATTAAGCGGTGCAGCGCCCCGTGTGTCGACTATGTCTCGCAAGAGGAATATGGCCGCTTGCTCGACGATGCGAAGGGTTTTCTGAAGGGAAAGAGCCGGCGGGTCAAAGAGCAATTGAGCGGTCTCATGAACGACGCGGCCGACGCCATGGATTACGAGAAAGCGGCGGTGTACCGCGACCGTATTCGCGCGCTCAGCCATGTGCAGCTTCATCAGGACATCAACCCATCGACCATCGATGAAGCGGATGTGGTTGCCGCCCATGAAGAAGGCAGTCAGGTCTGCATTCAGGTGTTCTTTTTTCGCTCGGGTCAAAATTGGGGAAATCGCGCCTATTATCCGCGCCATGATCGCGGCCAACATGTCCATGAAGTGTTGGGGGCGTTTCTCGCCCAGTTCTATGACAACAAACCTGTGCCGCGGATGGTTCTGCTGAGCCATTCGGTGCCCGACCAGAAATTGTTGGAAGAAGCGCTGAGTACACGGGCCGATCGCCGCGTGCGTGTGCTGGTGCCCCAAAGGGGCGAAAAGAAGGATCTGGTGGACCACGCGGCGCGCAACGCCGAGGCGGCATTGGCGCGGCGCATGGCGGAAAGTGCCTCCGAGCGCAAGATGCTCGATGCGTTGTGCGATGCCTTCGACCTGGAATCGCCGCCCACGCGCATCGAGGTCTACGATAACAGCCATATCCAGGGCGCTCACCCCGTCGGCGCGATGATCGTGCGGGGGCCGGCCGGATTCGAGAAGAACCAATACCGCAAGTTCAATATTAAAGATGACAGCCTGTCGCCGGGCGACGATTACGGCATGCTGCGAGAGGTGTTGACCCGGCGGTTTTCGAGGCTTCTCAAGGAAGACCAGAAATCGGCCTCCGACGATGCCCCGCGTGAGGAGGCGGATGATGCCGAATCACCCACCGGCAACGGCAATGGCTGGCCGGATCTGATCCTGATTGACGGCGGCGCTGGGCAGTTGGGGGTTGCGGAAGAGGTCTTTGCCGAACTGGGCATCGAATCTGTGGCCTTGGTGGCGATTGCCAAAGGGCCTGACCGGAATGCCGGCCGAGAAACCTTCTTTATGCCGGGACGTCCCTCCTTCACCATGGAAACCCGCAGCCCGGTGCTGTTTTACCTGCAGAAGCTGCGGGACGAAGCTCACCGATTCGCCATTGGCAGCCACCGCGCCCGGCGGTCAAAAGCCGTCTCGAAATCCCCCTTGGATGAGATACCCGGTGTGGGCGGTGCGCGAAAAAAAGCGTTATTGCTCCATTTCGGGTCCGCCCGCGGTGTCGAGCGGGCGGGACTTTCTGATCTGCAGGATGTAGAAGGCATCAGTGAGTCGCTGGCACAGCGAATTTATGATCATTTTCACAGCGACGATTAGGGAAATACGGAATACGGCGTTATGAAGTCGAGTTTGCCGAATGTTCTGACGGGGTTTCGCATTGCGATTATTCCGGTCCTAGTGGGGGCCCTCTTTGCGGGGGGCGATGCGGGCCGCTGGATAGCGTTTTTCTTGTTTGTGGTGGCAGCCATCACGGATTTCTTCGACGGATACGCCGCCCGCCGGATGGGAAGCCTTTCGCGCTTGGGTCAAATGCTCGATCCCATCGCCGACAAGCTGTTGATTACCGCTGCGCTGATCATGCTGGTGGCCCAAGGGCCCGTGACCGGCATCCATGTGGTGGCCGTGATCATCATCTTGGTGCGCGAGGTGTTGATTTCGGGTCTGAGGGAATTTCTGTCGGGCCATCAGGTTGTCGTTGCCGTGACCACACTGGCCAAATGGAAGACCACCACCCAAATGATCGCGACCGGTTTGTTACTGCTTGGTCCGGCAGGCGACAACATCTTCTGGGGGCTGACGGATGTGGGGCTTGCCCTGCTGTGGATTGCGGCGCTGATCACGGCCTATACAGGGTTTGAATATTGGCGCGGCGCCCGCGTGCACCTCGCGGATCATCCGGCGGATAGCTAGGAGAGATGCGTATGAAGATCCTCTATTTTGCTTGGCTGCGCGAAAAGATCGGAATGGCGGGCGAAGATGTGGACTTGCCCGCCGATGTGCAAACCGTTGGCGATTTGCTGGCATGGTTCGAAAGCCGGGGCGACAACTATCAGTTGGCGCTGACCGAAAAAGGCGTGGTGCGCGTGGCGGTCGACCAGGAACACGTCACGTTGGAACACCCACTTGCTGGCGCGCGAGAAGTGGCGCTGTTTCCGCCTGTTACGGGAGGTTAGGGCGTGATCCGTCTGCAGACAGAAGATTTCGATCTGAGCACGGAAGTGCGCGCACTCACGCAAGGGCGGACGGATGTGGGCGGCGTCGTCACTTTTGTCGGTCTCGTGCGAGATATGGCGGGCGGCGCACGCATCTCTTCCATGACGCTCGAGCACTACCCGGCTATGGCGCAGAAGGAACTGGAAGAGATCGAAGCGGAAGCCAGGCGGCGCTGGCAGCTGGCGGACTGCTTGATCATCCATCGCCACGGTAAGTTGGAGCCCGGCGACCAAATCGTGCTTGTGGTGACGTTGTCGGCCCACCGCGAAGACGCTTTTTTGGCCGCACAGTTCCTCATGGACTGGCTCAAAACCAAAGCGCCGTTCTGGAAAAAGGAAGTGACCGAACAGGGCGCAAAATGGGTTGCCGCGCGCGACTCGGACGATGCCGCTGCCGCGCGCTGGGAAGAAGACTGATCCTATTTCATCGTCCGCCGTTCTAGCCCTGATTGGCTGCTTGGTGGATGACGGTCTGCGGGAACGGAATGGAAATTCCCTCGGAGTCGAAGCGCTGTTTGAGGGCCTTGGTGAGGTCGAATTTCACCGGCCAATAATTGCCCCTGTCGCACCACACACGGACCACCAAATTGACCGAACTGTCGGCGAGTTCACCCACCGCGACGAACGGCTCGGGGCTTTGGTGAATTCGGTTGTCCTTTGCCGCTTCTTCGAGGATCAGGCTGACCGCGCGGTCGATATTGTCCGCGTAATCGATCCCCATGACCAGATCGACGCGCCGGGTGGAATTGTAGCTGTAGTTGGTGACCGCCGAGCCCCACACTTCCGCATTGGGTACAATGATGTGCACATTATCCGGCGTGTTGAGTTCGGTGACGAACAGGGTGAGGGCGTTGACGGTGCCGGCCTGACCCGCAACTTCCACATAGTCGCCCACTTTGAAGGGGCGAAAGACCAGCAGCATCACGCCCGCGGCAACACTGCTCAGCGTGCCTTGTAATGCCAGACCGACCGCCAGGCCCGCGGCACCCAAGACGGCAATCAGACTGGTGGTTTCGATTCCGAATTGGGACAGCACCGCCAAGATCGTGATGGCGATGACAAGGTAACGGACGATGCTGGCGAAGAAGGTGGTCAGCGTGGTGTCGAATTTGTCGACACGGGACAGAGCGCGTTCCGTTGCCCTGCGTGCCCAACCTGCGGCGATCAAGCCGAAAACAAGAATGGCGATCGCGGCAACGACGCTGAGACCGTAGGTTGCGAGGATCGTAATGATTTCTTGTGTGACCGATTCTATGTTTCCGTCCATGTTCGCGTTCTGCCTTCTTTGAGCAAAAGAGAAGGAAAGGCGATGCGCCTTTCCTGCGGGCTAATCCTGATGTTGTCCCGCACACAGTGCGGGGACAGGTTGAACTGTGCTGGGCAATGAAAGTCTGAACACCGATTGTTCCAGGCTGGCATAATGATTTGTAGCCAGACGATAGCACCTTGTCCGTCTGCCCACCAGCGTCTTCCGGCTGAATTTTTGGGGCAATCGCTAACGGCGTAATGTGGGATTGACCGATCCACTCATCCGCGAATCATATTCGTGAAATCGTCCATCAGTGTGCGTGTGATCTTGCCGACTTCAAACCGATACGGTCCGATTTCGCCGACCGGCGTGATCTCCGCGGCCGTCCCGGTGATAAAGCATTGTTCGAACCCTTCCATCTCGTCGGGCATAATGGCGCGTTCGACGATTTCGATGCCGCGCTTCTGGGCCAGTTCCATGGCGGCGCGGCGGGTAATCCCGTCCAAGAAACAATCCGGGGTCGGCGTATGCAGCACGCCGTTTTTCACAAAGAAGATGTTGGCGCCCGTGGCCTCAGCGATCTGTCCGCGGTAATCAAACATGAGGGCATCCGAGTAGCCGTTACGTTCGGCCTCGTGTTTCGCCAATGTGCAAATCATGTACAGGCCTGCGGCTTTGCTGTCGCATGGGGCCGTATCCGGCGCCGGGCGGCGCCATTTGGCAATGGTCAGCCGAATGCCCTTTGCCTTGGTTTTGGGATCGAAATAGGAAGGCCATTCCCATGTGGCGATGGCCAAATGGATTTTTGTCTCCTGGGCCGAAACGCCCATCATTTCGGCGCCGCGCCAGGCGACAGGCCGAACATAGGCATCGGTTAGGCCATTGGCCTGCACCGTGTCGTAGCAGGCCTTGTCGATCTCTTCGGCGGTGTAAGGAATTTCGAAGTCCAGGATGCGGGCCGAATTCAGCAACCGCTCATTGTGTTCCCGCGCCTTGAAGATGGTTCCGTTGTAGACCCGTTCGCCTTCGAACACGACGCTGGCATAATGCAGGCCATGCGAAAGCACATGCAGATTGGCATCCCGCCAGGGGATCAGCTTGCCATCAAACCAAATCTTGCCATCACGATTGTCAAATGGGATCAAGGTCATATCCGGTTCCGTTTCCTGAGCGCGGGCTGCAGCGTTGCTGCCACCATATTCGGATCATTATGAAATTATTGTTCAATATCGGGCGAAACGGCGTCACAAAATTACCGGTTCACGGCAGTATATATTCCATTTCGCAACAGATATGTCAATATGACTGACATAAATAAAACGCATCAAACCGCGAATCATACCGAGGCGAAGCTGGACGATGACGAGACGCTCCGGCACGGCATCGAAATGCTGTTCTTTGCCTATCGTGATTTCACCAGCGATCCCGATGAGATATTGGCGCGGGATGGTCTGGGGCGGGCCCATCACCGGGTGATCTATTTTGTGGGCCGCCATCCGGGGATCACGGTTGCTGAGCTCTTGTCGATCCTCCGCATTACCAAACAGAGCCTGAGCCGGGTCCTGAAAGAGGTGCTGGAGCGGGGACTGGTGGAACAGAAAACAGGTCGGCGCGACCGCCGGCAGCGCCTCTTGTATTTGACCGAGGTCGGCGTCCGGCTCGAACAGCAGCTCACCGCCACTCAGCGGGCGCGGGTGGCACGGGCCTATCGCAGCGCCGGTAAAGAGGCCGTGGAAGGCTACGTGAAAGTGCTGGCTGCCCTGCGTAATCCGGAGTGAGGTCATGGAGTTGCCGTTTGTCAAAGACCCTGGTTCCGCCGCATACTCAAAACACTATGAACGCTGACCCGCCTTCATTTGATGAGGACACGGCTCACTTGCTGGTCGTCGATGACGACACGCGTATCCGCGGCCTGCTGCAAAAATATTTGGTGGATAACGGTTTTCGGGTAACGGCCGCGGCGGATGCGGCTGAAGCACGCAAGCATCTGGTGGGGATTCAGTTCGATCTGATCGTGTTAGACGTCATGATGCCCGGCGAGGATGGTTTTGAATTCACGCAATCGCTGCGCCAGGACTCGGACGTACCGATTTTGTTGCTGACCGCCCGCGGCGATCCCGAAAACCGGATCGAAGGCCTGGAACGCGGCGCCGACGATTATCTGGCGAAGCCGTTCGAACCGCGTGAGCTGGTGTTGCGGATCAACACGATACTGCGCCGCGCGATGAAAGATGACGGACAGCCGAAGGCGGTACAAATGGGAGAGTGCCGCTTCGATTTGGAGCGCGGGGAACTGTGGCGCAAAGAGACCAAAGTGCGCCTGACCACCGCCGAAGTCACTCTTCTGCGCTTGTTTGCGTCCAACCCCAAGGTCACGTTTTCGCGCTTGGAGCTGTGCGAACATACGGGTGTTACGCTTGAACGGTCCGTAGACGTACAAATCACGCGGCTACGCCGCAAGATCGAAGCCAATCCGCGCATGCCCATTTATCTTCAGACGGTTCGCGGCGTGGGTTACACTCTCATACCAGATTGATCGTGAAACGGTGAGCGTCTAGGGCCATGCAGTTGAGGAAATATTTGCCCAAAGGGCTCTTCGCGCGGTCCTTGATTATCATCGTCGCTCCTGTGGTTATCCTGCAGGCGGTCGTCACCTATGTATTTTTCGAGCGTCACTGGGATGTGGTGACACGGCGCCTTTCAAGTTCCGTGGCTGCCGATATTGCGTTGTTGATCAAAGCAACCGAGACGGTCAAAGGCTTTAACGACATTATGGAGTTTTCGAAGATCAGTGGGGAAACCATCGGCTTCGAGATCGAGGTGGCGCGGAACACGGTGCTGCCGGAGGAGCCCCCCAAAACCCTGTTCCCCATATTGGAGGCGACAATCAGCCAAGAGCTGCGCAACAGTCTGGGCGATTACGAATTTTGGTTCGATACGGAGAGCGAGCCGTCTTATGTGTTCATCTGGGTGCAGATGGGCCCCGATGTATTGAAGATCAAAGTTCGGCGCAGCCGTGTTTATGCCACCAATTGGCACATTTTCCTGGTATGGATGGTGGTCACGTCCACCGCATTGCTGGCGGTGTCGATCGGCTTTCTGCGCAATCAGGTGCGCCCCATTCAACAATTGGCCCATGCCGCCGAGAGTTTCGGTAAGGGGCGTGCGGTGGTGGATTTCAAGCCGTCGGGCGCGGCGGAAGTGCGTAGTGCGGCGTCTGCCTTCATCGATATGCGTGACCGAATTCAACGCCAGATCGAGCAACGCACGGAAATGCTGGCCGGGGTCAGTCATGATTTGCGCACGCCGATCACGCGCATGAAACTGGAGCTGGCTCTGTTCGGTGACAAGCCCGAATTCGCGGATATGAAGCGCGATCTGGACGAAATGGAGCACATGCTCGAGGAATACCTGGCGTTCGCCAAGGGCGAGGACGGCGAGGTGGACAGCCTGGTAGACCTTACCGAGCTGGTCAACGAAATCGCCGATGACACGCGGCGCAAAGGCCATCACATCGATGTGCAGTCGACGGGTGGCAACGTGCTGCCTCTGAAGCGCCGGGCCATCAAGCGCTGCGTCATGAACTTGGTGGACAATGCAATCAGCTATGGCGACAAAGTGGCCATTTCCATCTGGCGCAGCCGGAACTCGGTGGAAATTGCGGTGGACGATAACGGGCCCGGCATCCCCGACGACCGGCTAGACGATGCCTTCAAACCTTTTGGGCGCTTGGACGACAGCCGCAACTTGGAACGCAGCGGCGTCGGGCTCGGTCTCGCCATTGCACGGGATGTAGCCCGAAAGCATGGCGGCGATATATATCTGTCGCGTGGGCCTATGGGCGGTCTGCGCGCGCAGTTGCACATTCCCGCATAGAGCGTTCCAACGTGGTCGTGAAAGCTTACATCTAGGGCATGATCGTTTTTCATAGAAACACAATTATGCCCAAAATCTTTGTTTTTCGCGCGATCGGACGGTGAACCGGATTCCACCCTCCGGTCGAGCCGGAGGGCATGCTTAACCTGATCGCGCTTTAGTGGACGGTTGGCTGGTCGTCTTCCGGGTCCAGATTGGTCCGTCCGCGCGTTGAGAATTCCTTGGCGGTGGATTGCAGCCGGCGCAGAATGTCTTCGATGCGCCGCAACCGCCGGTCCAAAAGGGCCATGGTTTTCGGTAGCCCCGGATCGTCATCTTTAAGCCAAGTTGCGAAAACATCTGTGTACAGAGCGCCGAGAACCCGCTGGCGGACTGCGCCGCGCAGGCCGCCTGCATCCAGATGGGCGGCTTCCAGCATCCATCGTAGAGATTGAAGCCCTGATTCCTGTAGGGCCCATATTTCCAGCGGACGGCGTCTGAGATCCCGGTAGATGGCCTGCAGTGCTTGCCGATCATCTGCCATGGCGTCGAAGCGGTTCATGATGACGTCGAACAGCCGGTCCCGGGCCGTGTCTTCAGCGTCTACATCGCTGCTGGCATCCAACATTTTGAGGTCTACCTGCCGGCTATAGGCGCCCAGAATGGCGGTTTTGCTGGGCAGTGCCTCATATATTTCGGACAAGGGCACTTTTGCCCGTCGGGCGATTTCGGACAGGCTCACACTCGACCAGCCGCGCGACAGGGCAAGATCGAAGGTGGCCGCGATGATTTTCTTTTCCGTACCTTTTTTCATGACATCCTTTAACCACGGGAAACTGTGGCAAACGTTACCGCGGATGCGATAAAGCGAGAAGCCTATTCGCCAAGCTCACGGGAGCGCCGGGTGGCAGCGGCAATGGCGCGCGACATCAACTCTCCCAGGCCCCGGTTTTCCATGAGAACCGACAAGGCGGCAGCGGTTGTACCACCGGGGCTGGTTACATTTTCGCGGAGCTTGGTGGCATCTTCCTCGGATTGCTCCAATAGCGCGCCGGCGCCGGACAAGGTGGCGCGTGCCAGCTGCCTGGCCAGAGGTGGGGCAAGACCTTGTTCAATGGCGGCTTCGGCGAGGCACTCTGCCAGGAGAAATACATAGGCCGGGCCGCTGCCGGACACCGCCGTCACGGCGTCCATGTCTTCTTCGCGTTCCAGCCACACCACCTCGCCGACGGCCGCCAGCAGGTCTTCCGAGAGTTTGCGCTGGGCGGAATCCACATGTGCGTTGGCGAACAGGGCCGAGATGCCCTTACCCACGATAGACGGCGTGTTCGGCATAACACGCACGATAGGCTGTTCGCCCAAAGCGGTTTCGAATTCTGCAATCTTCTTACCGGCGGCCACCGACACCACCAGCGTGTTGGGGCGGCAGACGGATTTAAGAGTCGGCAATATGTCCGACAAGATTTGCGGCTTGACGGCCACAACAACAATCTCAGGGTCTGCAATTTTATCTGTGGGCGGATTAATAGCGACAGCTGGGCTTTTCAGCGTATCGAGCCCGTCGGCCGGTGCCGGATCAAAAACATGAAATTGCGCGCGCGCAAACGGTCCACCCGCCAACCACCCTTTTAAGAGGGCAGAACCCATTTTGCCGGCGCCGATAAGGGCGATTGATCGCTGCAGCTCCGGCATGGGGTTACGTTGTGCCTAGGCTTCGCCGACGCATTCCAGCATGGAAGCGGCGATTGCTTCTTTTGCCGATTTGCCGCCCCACAGCACGAATTGGAATGCCGGATAGTAGCGTTCGCATGAGTCGATAGCGACGGAGACCATGGTCTCGCATTCTTCCAGGGTCGCCAGCGACCCGCCGCGCAACAGGTGGCTGTGCCGGAACAGCAGGACGCCTTCATCGGCCCAAAGGTCGAAATGACCGAGCCAGAGCTGTTCGTTGATCAGCGCCAGCAAATCGTTGATCTGCGAGCGTTTAGGCTTCGGCACTTTGAGGTCGAAGGCACAGGTAAGCTGCAGCACGCCCATTTCGGAGCGCCACGTAAATGACATGTGATAGTCCACCCAACTGCCGCCGATCGAAATATTGATTTCGTTTTCGTCGGAACGTTCAAAAGGCCAACTATTGGACGTGATGATGTGCTCCACCAGATCGACTGGGTTTGTCGTTTGAGTCTCGGGGAGAACGGATAGCGTGCTCATGCTCGGAGCCTTCCAGTGTTTGCCAAGGGGTGAACCAAAAGGGGTGGTGTCGAAGAAAGATACCGCACAATTTGGGCGAGAAGGTGGGTCGGGAATAGTCGAAATTCGCACATCTTGTGGCCCCCGAAGTGTGCGGCACCATATGTTCAAGTTGCCCCATACCTGCTGCTGTTGCAAGCACAATTCCGACTGTCTCGGCACAATAGGGCAAGTACAAGGTAGCCACCTATGACCGCCGATAAGGTAGGCCAATCTGGTGTCCTTTTCGTTATCACAATTGCGTGGCCATTTGACGCGTTAGTCGCCGCCGACTTTATCCAATTGCCGGCGCAGCGCTTCGATTTCAGCCTTTAGGTCTTCGTTTTCGGCACGCGCATTCGCCGCCATTTCCTTGACCGCGTCGAACTCATCGCGGGTCACTAAATCCATATTGGCGACGACACGCTCCAAGCGGCTCTGAATCAGAGTTTCGATTTCTTGGGCGGCGCCTTGCGCCGCGCCCGCCGCATTTGTCATCAATTTGGCAAGATCGTCGAAGAATCTGTTTTGGCTTTGCATCGTCGTTTCACCGTGTTTCATGCGGGTTGTCGCATGTTATGGATGATCGCGTAAAGACACCAATAAGCTGCTAATGTCTGCGGATTCGGGCAAGACGGCCTGTCTGGCCCGTGTCTCGCCAATGTCGGTCTCGAAGAGTGAGTTGGATGGAATGATTCCCCTGGTGCTGCCTTTTCCGCAAATCGACCCGGTAATTTTCGAAATTGGGCCTTTGGCGATTCGCTGGTACTCGCTGGCTTACATTGCGGGCTTGGTGTTGGGGTGGCGCTACATTGTGCGTCTGGTCAAGAACCGCGCGCTTTGGCCGAAAAAAGGACCGGCAACCGTCGAAGATGTGGACGATCTGCTCATCTGGACCACGCTCGGCGTTATTCTGGGCGGCCGTCTGGGATATGTGTTGTTTTACGGCATCATCTACTATCCGGAAATCTATCTCGCGAATCCGCTCAATGCCCTCAAGGTTTGGGAAGGCGGCATGTCTTTCCACGGCGGACTGATCGGTGTGACGCTTGCCATCATCTGGTTTTGCCGGCGGCGCAATCTGGACATGTTTCAAATCGGCGACTTGGTCGCGGCCGCGGTGCCCATCGGCATTTTCTTCGGGCGCATTGCCAATTTCATCAATGGCGAATTATGGGGCAAGGTCAGCAATGTGCCCTGGGCCATGGTGTTCCCCGACCCCAATGCGGGTCCTCTGCCGCGGCATCCCAGTCAGCTTTACGAAGCCTTTTTGGAAGGCATCGTGATTTTCGTTTTGTTGAGATACATGACCCACCACACCGATGCGCTGAAAAGGCCCGGTCTTGTGGCGGGAACCTTTCTCGCCTCCTACGGCACGTTTCGGGCGTTTGTGGAGATCTTCCGCGATTCGGAAGCCTTTATTTGGGCGCCCGGCTCGGGAATCACCATGGGAATGCTGCTGTCCCTGCCCATGTGGGCCGCCGCGGGATTCTTTATCTGGTGGGCGCTCAAAGGGTCGCCCCAAGCTTTGGCGAAGCCCGGTTCCAGTAAATGACACCCACCGAGCGGCACCTTGCCCAGCTTATTGAAGCGCAAGGCCCGATCAGTGTGGCCACGCTGATGTCAGTGGTGTTGGGTCACCCGCAGCATGGATATTATTCCGTACAAAGACCTTTTGGGCGCACGGGTGACTTCGTAACCGCGCCGGAAGTTAGCCAGATCTTCGGTGAGCTTATCGGGCTTTGGTGTGTGCAGGCTTGGTTGGATATGGGCAAGCCTGCCCGATTCAATTTTGTGGAGCTAGGGCCCGGCCGGGGGACATTGATGGCGGATATGTTGCGCGCGGCCCGCCAGGTCAGCCCTGAATTTGTCGAGGCGGCGTGTCTTCGGCTTGTGGAAACCAGCCATCGGCTGCGCGAGGAACAGCAGGCCCGAATCGCCAAGACAGCTACTTGGTACGACCGCTTCGCCGATGTGCCCGCGGCGCCGACCTTACTGGTGGCCAATGAATTCTTCGATGCGCTTCCCATCCATCAATATGTCAAAGTGGAGCAGGGATGGGCCGAGCGGCGCGTGGCGATGGAACCCGCCACTTCCGGCGAGCGCTTCTCTTGGGTGCACACGGCAACGCCAGATTTGCCGGTGCCCGTTCAGCGGGGCGCCGCCAAGGCCGGCGACATCGTCGAGGTGTGTCCGTCAGGCTGTGCGATTGTTGCTGAAATTGCCCAGACCATCAGTGCGCATGGTGGGGCGGCCTTGCTGATTGATTATGGGTACACGCGGCCGGGCTTCGGCGATACCCTGCAGGCGGTCCGGGAACACAGCTATCACCCGGTGCTGAAGCATTTAGGAACAGCCGACGTGACGGCACATGTGAACTTTGGCGATCTCGGTGCGGCGGCCAAAAACGAGGGCGCCCGGGTGTTTCCGATCCTGTCTCAAGGAACGTTTTTGAAGCGGATGGGTATCGAACAAAGATGTCGGATCTTGACGGCCGGTAAGCCCGATCATGTGGTCGACTCGGTTACATCAGCTGTGGAAAGACTGATTGCGCCGGAAGAGATGGGAACGCTCTTTAAGGTTCTGGCAATCGCGGATGAGAAAAACTGGGTTCCGGCCGCTTTCGAAAATGCGGAGTGATATGGCAGCCACATCCACATCAAGCGCGCTGGGCGGTATGCCCAGGGTGATGCACCGGTTTTTTGATCGGCGAGGGGGAGTGTCAAAGGGCATCTATGCCTCCCTCAATTGCGGGCGTGGCTCTGATGACGACGTGCAGGCCGTGGATGAGAATCGACGGCGGGTCGCCGCTGAGATGAATTTAGCGGCCGGTCGTCTGATCACCCTGTATCAAATCCACTCTGATCGTGTTGAGAGCGTTACCACCCCTTGGGCGCCTGAGGCGACCCCAGAAGCCGACGGGTTGGCTACCAACACGGCCGGTGTTGCGTTAGGCATCCTCACGGCGGATTGCGCGCCGGTTCTGTTTGCCGACGCCGCGAACGGTGTCGCCGGCGCTGCCCATGCCGGGTGGAAAGGAGCGCTCGCCGGCATTTTGGAGAACACGATTCAAACGATGATTAATCTGGGGGCGGAGCAAAAGTCGATTGTTGCTGCCGTCGGTCCCTGCATTTCGCAAGCGGCCTACGAAGTAGGGGATGAGTTTCGTGAGAATTTTCTCGATCGGTCGCCAAGTCACAGCGTGTTCTTCGGGCCGGGCGCCAGGGAACGCCATTGGCAATTCGATCTGACAGGTTTCGTGACGGCGCGCTTGCGGGAAACCGGCGTCCGCGTGTGTCTGGAGGCGAACGGGTGCACCTATGGGGACGAAGACCGTTTCTTCTCCTACCGCCGGGCCACCCATCGCGGGGAAGCAGATTACGGCCGGCAGATCTCCGTCATCGCAATGGGGGCTTAGTACGATGGGCAACGTGATGTCCCGATGTGGTGGTGTGTTTCTTTGTGCGCTTGTTCTTGGCTTGTTGCTGGGGGACGTGGCGGTTCGCGCAGCAGATTTTCGTGTTGCGCCGGTTGAAGGCGCACCGCCCCCGCTAGACGAGCGGCTGGCCCGATTGGTCTCGGATGCGATGAACGACTATGACCTGCCGGCCACCACAGATCCTAATGAAGACGTGGTCTACGTGCTGAAGGGAAAGGCCAGCGCCAAAGGCACTGCCGGCGGCACAGCGACCTCCGTTGAGTGGGAAGTGACGCGTGCCGATGGTGCCGTGCTGCGCCGCCTGCGCACCGAAGATGTCGCGCCCTATATGGCGAGCGGCGATCCTTGGGCCGCGCTTGATATGGAATCGTTGAAGCGGCTCGCAGTAGAAACGGCGCGAACCCTGGAAGATTCTCGAGACGATCTCGAAAGTGCGGCCCTGTCTGCGCCGACAACGCCCGCTGCTGGAAAAGAACCCCTGGGTCGTATTGCTATTGGGCCCATCAATGGTGCCCCCGGGGACGGCACTGAGATGCTTACCCAAGCGCTCGCCCAGGTGATGGCTCAGTACAATGTGGAGGTCGTGCCGCGTGCCGGTCCGGACGTATATGTGACCAAGGGCAGCGTCGAACTTGTGGATAAGAACGCCGACACGCAAACCGTGCGAATTGATTGGCAGCTCAACGGTCCCAACGGCCAAAACTACGGCACGGTGGAACAGGAAAACGACGTCCCCCGCGGCAGCCTTGATTCGCAGTGGGGGGACGCGGCCGTCTACGCAGCCGCGGGGGCCGGCGACGGTTTGGTGGTTCTCATGCAACGGCTCGGACCGACTCCGCCTAAAGTTAATGAATAAGCGCGCCCTGCTATTTACAGGTCCCTAGGTGCTTGCTATTAACCGCGCGCCGAGGTCAAAAAAACTTCATAATCCCGAGCACAAGGGCTCGGCCATTCGCAATCGGTTCGGCTGAAGAGGCGCAGCGGCGATGAAACTACTCGCGGGGAATAGTAATTATCCGCTTGCGGAAGAAATCTCCGATTATCTCGACATCCCATTAACCAAAGCTTCCGTGCGGCGTTTTGCGGACATGGAAGTGTTTGTCGAGATTCAAGAGAATGTCCGCGGCCAGGACGTGTTCATCATTCAATCCACGTCTTACCCGGCCAATGACAACCTCATGGAACTGTTGATCTGTATCGATGCGTTGGCGCGGGCCTCAGCGCGGCGTATTACGGCGGTGCTTCCCTATTTTGGCTATGCGCGGCAGGATCGAAAGCCCGGACCGCGCACGCCCATCTCTGCAAAGCTGGTTGCCAATTTGATCACCACGGCGGGGGCGGGCCGCGTGCTGACGCTGGATTTGCATGCGGGTCAGATTCAAGGCTTCTTCGATATCCCCACGGACAACTTGTTCGGCGCACCGGTGATTCTGCGGGACATTCAGGACCGGTTTAACGGTGAAGACCTGATGATCGTGTCGCCGGACGTGGGCGGCGTTGTGCGGGCCCGGGCCTTGGCCCGCCGTCTGGGTGTCGACCTGGCAATCGTTGATAAGCGGCGCGAGAGGGCCGGCATATCGGAGGTCATGAACATTATCGGCGACGTAAACGGCCGGACCTGCATTCTGGTGGACGACATTGTCGATTCGGCGGGCACGCTGTGCAATGCGGCGCAGGCGCTGGTCGATAAGGGGGCTCATGAGGTCTATGCCTATGTCACCCATGGCGTCTTGTCCGGTGGCGCCGTTGCGCGGGTCCGGGAATCGGCCCTCAAGAATCTGGTGATCACCAACTCGATCCAGGCCACCGAAGCGGTGCGGGACTGCCCCAATATTCGCCATATCACCATTGCCCCCCTGATCGGCGAGGCGATCCGCCGGATTGCAGAGGAAGAATCGGTCTCCAGCCTGTTCGATTGAGGGCCAAGGCCTCTGAAACCCTTAAGGATTCCATGATTGTCTTTCGCCCGCCGACGGTGTAAAACCCGCGTCTTTAAGGCGTTGGCACCCTTGGAGGCAGCGCCTTTTCCGTATTTTGGAGAGAAAAATGGCTGAACTCACGACGCTGGCCGCTGAGGCCCGCGACCGAGGCGGTAAGGGGGCCGCTCGGGCAACACGGCGTACGGGGCGTGTCCCTGGTGTCATCTACGGCGGCAAAAATCCCCCAGAAATGATTTCGGTAGACCGGGGTGACCTGGTCAAGGTTTGGAATACGGGCACGTTCCTGAACCAAATTACGTTGGTTGACGTCGGGGGCCAGCAGACCCGCGCGATTGCGCGTGATGTCCAACTGCATCCCGTATCTGACGTGCCGCTGCATGTGGACTTTCTGCGGCTGGAAGAAGGCGCGCGCATCAAGCTGTCTATTCCCGTGGCGTTCGAAAACGAGGCGTTGTCGCCAGGTATCAAACGCGGCGGTGTGTTGAATATTGTCCGCTATGAGGTCGAACTGGACTGCCCTGCCGACAATATCCCCGAAAATCTAGTCGCGAACCTGGACGGCCTCGAGATTGGCGACAGTTTGCACATTTCGGCGATCTCTTTGCCGGAAGGTGTGGAGCCGACCATCACCGATCGGGACTTCACCGTCGCGACCATTGCTGCGCCGTCGAAGGTGGCTACAGCTGAAGAAGAGGAAGCTGCTGCTGCCGCCGCCGAAGGCGAGGGCGAAGCACCTGCCGAAGGCGAAGCACCTGCTGCGGGCGACGATACGGAAGAAAAATCCGAGTAATCGCTGTTGCGTCGATGCACTGATTTTTGGCCGCCGGCGGTATCGATGCCCGGCGGCCATTTTGTAGGGACCTAAGGGGACCGCTCATGCTGTTGCTTGTCGGACTAGGCAATCCGGGGGCGCGCTTCCAAAATCATCGCCACAATGTGGGCTTCATGGCGATCGATCTGATTCAGGATCGGTGGCGCTTTAACAGCCCGCGTGCAAGATTCAAATCGGAAGCGGCGGACGGAAACATTGACGGTGTGCGCGTCCTGGCATTAAAGCCGCAGACCCATATGAACAATTCCGGGGAAGCTGTGGGCGAGGCTATGCGTTTCTACAAGCTGACCCCTGACGACATCTTTGTGATTCATGATGAGCTGGATCTGGCTCCGGCAAAGGTCCGGGTCAAGAAGGGCGGCGGGGTTGCAGGACATAACGGGTTGCGGTCCCTGGCAGCGCATATCGGTCCCGACTTTTGGCGCGTGCGGATCGGCATCGGCCATCCCGGCGAGAAGAGCCGGGTCACCGGCCATGTGCTTGGGAACTTCGCCAAAGAAGACGCCGCATGGGTGGACCCCCTGCTGAAAGCTCTGGCGGAAGCCGCGCCCCAACTGGTCAGGTTCGATGCCGCTGGGGTCATGAACAAGGTCGCTTTGGCGTTGCAGCCCCCGCGAAAGAAAGAAAGCTCTCCGGCGCCGAAAGAATCGCCGTCCGACGAGCCGGCAAAGGATTAGTCATGGGATTCAAATGTGGAATTGTCGGATTGCCCAATGTGGGCAAGTCCACCCTGTTCAACGCGCTCACACAAACAGCGGCGGCCCAGGCGGAGAATTTTCCGTTTTGCACCATCGAGCCCAATGTGGGCGAGGTGGGGGTGCCCGATCCGCGGCTCGATCGCTTGGGCGATATAGCGCATTCCGCAGAGATTATCCCCACGCGCCTGACCTTTGTGGACATTGCCGGCCTGGTGCGGGGTGCGTCGAAGGGTGAGGGGCTGGGCAATCAGTTTTTGGCCAACATTCGTGAAGTGGATGCGATCGCCTATGTGCTGCGCTGCTTCGAAGACGATGAAGTGACTCACGTGGAAGGTAAGATCGATCCGTTGGCGGATGCGGAAACGGTGGAAACCGAACTGATGATCGCCGATCTGGAAAGTCTGGAGCGCCGTGTGGCCCCCTTGCAGAAAAAAGCGGCGTCCGGCGATAAGGAGGCCAAAGCGGACGTGGCGTTAATGGAACTTGCTTTGACCGAGCTGCGCGAAGGCCGGCCCGCGCGCATGGCGTCGGTGAGCAAAGAGCAAGAAAAGGCGTTCAAGGAACTCAACCTTCTCACGGCAAAGCCGGTGCTCTATGTCTGCAATGTGGATGAAGCGTCCGCGGGCAGCGGTAACGCACATTCGGAAGCCGTTGCCGCCCGGGCCGACTCGGAGGCTGCCGCCTGCGTGGTGATTTCCGCGAAGATCGAGGCCGAATTGGCGCAACTCGACCAGGAGGAGCGGCTTGCCTTTTTGGAAGAACTCGGCCTGGAAGAACCCGGGCTGAACCGCCTAATTCGCGCCGGCTACGAGCTTTTGGAACTGATCACCTATTTCACGGCGGGGCCGAAGGAAGCGCGGGCCTGGACCGTGCGAAGGGGCACGAAAGCGCCGGCGGCGGCCGGCGTGATTCATACGGATTTCGAGAAAGGTTTCATCCGTGCCGAGACCATCTCTTATGACGATTACGTTTCACTGGGCGGCGAACAGGGGGCCAAAGACGCCGGCCGCATGCGCCTTGAAGGCAAGGAATATGTGGTTCTGGACGGCGATGTGATGCATTTCAGATTTGCGAACTAATCGAAGTGGAGCTTATGCGTCAGTACAAATACTATTTTGAAGACTTTACGGAAGGCGACGTGTTCACCTTCGGCAGCAAAGAGGTGACGCGAGAGGAAGTCATTGATTTTGCCTCGGAATATGATCCCCAACCCTTTCATCTGGACGACGACGCGGCGGAGAAGAGCCTATTTCGCGGCTTGAGTTCGAGCGGCTGGCACAACTGTGCCATGCTGATGGAAATGATGTGCGGCGGCTTTCTGAACGACACGGCCTCGCGCGGCTTTCGTGGGTTTGAAGAAGTCCGCTGGATGCAGCCGGTCCGCCCCGGATACGTGCTTCACGTAAAGCGTCGCTGTGTTGCGGCCGCACCCGCGGCCGGCAGCAATGGAGCGGGAACGGTCAAGTTTGAATTCGACGTGTTCAACCAGGACGACCTTCAAGTCATGAAGGCCACCGGCGAACTTCTTGTCGACCACCGCACCGGTGCATAAGGACCCGTTCTATGAACAACATCATCTATTTTGAAGATATGGAACTGGGCGCAGAACTCGACGTGGGGTCGTATCGTTTCGAGCAAGACGACATGATTTCTTTTGCCCGGAAATACGATCCTCAACCTCAACATATCGATCCCGTGGCGGCCCTCGACACCTATGCCGGGGGCCTGGTTGCCAGCGGTTGGCACCTTTGCGCCGTTTGGATGAAACTGATGATTACAAATCGCATGCGCGCGATGGACGAGGACCCAGCAGCGCCCAGGCCGGCGGGTCACGGTTCGCCGGGGTTTCGCGATTTGGAATGGTTTGGCTTCGTGCGTCCAGGTAACTTGGTCACATACCGGTCCGAGTCCACAGAGAAAGTGGAGCTGAAGTCACGTCAGGATATTGGTATTGTGCGCAGCCGCAACGAGGCGCGGCTTGAAGACGGCACGCTGGTGATGAGTTTCACCGGCCAAGGGCTGATCGGCCGCCGGCCAAAACCATAGGAGAGGTCAGCATGGCATTACAGGGAAAGATGATCACCTTAAAAAGCGGCGATGGCGCAGACATCGGTTGCTACCATGTGGAAGCAGTTGGCCCGCGCAAAGGCGGCTTGGTGCTTATCATGGAGATTTTCGGGGTCACCGAACACATCAAGGAGCTGTGCGACGGTTACGCCGCCGATGGCTATGAGGTGTTGTCACCGGCGATCTACGACCGCCAGGTGACAAGTTTCGAAGCGTCCTATTCCGAGGAAGATGTGCAGAAATCGCTCGAGCTGCGGGCGGCGAACACCTACGAAAACACGGTACTGGATACGCAGATGTGTATCGATTACCTCTCGTCGCGGGGGCCCGTGTTCATGACCGGCTATTGCTATGGCGGGTCGATCACCTGGGTGGCGGCCTGCCGGGCGAATGGGCTGGCGGCTGCGGCCGGCTATTACGGCGGTGCTATTAAAGACTTTATCGATGAAACGCCCAAATGTCCCACTATTCTCCATTTTGGGGAGCGGGATGCATCCATTCCCATGGACGATGTACGACGTATCGAAAAGGCACATCCGGATGTGGCGGTCTATGTGTACGACGCGGATCACGGGTTCAATTCGGATCGCCGCCAGCATTACGATCCGGCGTGCGCGAAGCTCGCGCGGGAACGCACGATTGCCTTATTTGAGGCGAATGCCGGATAGCCGGCTCTATTGCTGGCCGTAGGTCTCGAACTTTTCGACCACGCGAGCCATTTCTTCCAAGTCGAGCAATTGGGGGCCGCCGATCTGCAGCACATGCCAATATTGCTGGGCTAGGGTTTCTACCTCTTCGGCTAAATCCAGCGCGTCTTCCGCGTCTTCTCCGAAGACGATCTGGCCGTGATTGGCCAGCAGGCAGGCTTTGCGCCCATGCATCGCGGCGACGGCATTCTTCGCCAGTTCTACTGTGCCGAAGGTGGCATACTCCGCACACCGAATGTTTTCACCCCCGGCTACGGCGACCATGTAATGGAAGGGGGGAATGCCCCGGTGTGTGCAGGCAATGGCCGTTGCGAAAGGCGAATGAGTGTGGACGATGGCTTGGGCCTCCGGGCGCGCATTGTAGATGGCGGCGTGCATATGCCATTCGCTGGACGGTTTCAGTTGATCGGGGGCCGCGCCGCCGTCCTGCCCCATGGCTACGATGTTGCCAGGGCTGAGATCCGCATAGTTGGCACCCGTCGGGGTGATCAGAAAGCTGTCCGGACGGTCCGTCTGGCGCACCGAAACATTTCCCGACCGCACCGGGCTCAGGCCACGGGCGGATATGCCTTGCGCGGCGCGGACCACATCGGCGCGCTGCGCCAGATCCTTCACGAAGCGAGCTCCGGGTAAAGGCGCGCCAGCCCTTCTTTGCTGGCGTCGGTGACCCCGCGTTCGGTGATCAGTGCGGTGACAAGACGCGCAGGCGTCACATCGAATGCATAGTTGGCGGCCGGGCTGCCGGGGGCCGCAATGTCCACCGTGACCACGCCGCCATCGGGGGTGCGCCCGGTCATTTGGGTCACTTCCTCGGGGCCGCGTTCTTCGATGGGGATTTCCGTCACGCCATCGCCCACCGTCCAATCGATCGTCGTGTGGGGCAATGCGACGTAGAACGGCACGCCATTATCGTGGGCCGCCAGCGCTTTCAAATAGGTGCCGATCTTGTTGGCCACGTCGCCATGGGCCGTGGTCCGGTCGGTGCCCACAATGCACATATCCACTTGGCCGTGTTGCATCAGATGACCGCCCACATTGTCGGCGATGATGGCATGGGAAACGCCATGCGCCCCCAGCTCGTAGGCGGTCAAGGAGGCGCCTTGGTTTCGCGGCCGGGTCTCATCCACCCAAACATGGACGGGAATGCCCGCATCATGGGCCATATAGATGGGCGCCAGAGCAGTGCCCCAGTCCACGGTGGCGAGCCATCCTGCATTGCAGTGGGTGAGAATGTTGACGGGCGACGTGTCGGTCTTCTTGGCGGCAATCTCTTTGATGATCGTGGCGGCGTTTTCACCGATGCGACGGCAGATTTCCACATCGTCATCGCAGATCTTGGCCGCCCGCTCATAGGCCGCAGCCACACGCTCGGCATGGGGCCGGTTGCGCAAATGGTCCCGCATGTCGTCCAGCGCCCATTTGAGGTTGATGGCGGTCGGGCGGGTTTGCAGTAACATTTCGTAGGTGCCGTCCAACGCCTCATCCGACGGGTCGTTGCGCAGTGCAAGGCAAATGCCATAGGCCGCGGTCGCACCGATCAGCGGCGCGCCCCGAACCTGCATAGAGCGGATGGCGTGGGCGGCTGCGTCGGCGGAGCGCAGCGTGACGGTTTCAAATTTGTGGGGCAGCAGAGTCTGATCGATGATCTCCACGGACCAGCCGTCGTCATTGGTCCAGATGGTGCGGTAATGTTTTCCGTGGATTTTCATGAGACCGCTATTCCCCTTCGAACTCGCACAGGGTGCGGACAATCTTCCCGGCATCTTTGAGTTTTTGCGCGCCGCCGAGGTCCGGCAGGTCGATCACAAAGCTGCATCCGATAACCGTGCCGCCCGCGTGTTCGATCAGTTTGATGGCTGCTTCCGCCGTGCCGCCGGTGGCGATCAAATCGTCAACCACCACCACCTGATCGCCTTCGGATATGGCGTCCTGGTGCATTTCCACATGGTCGGTGCCGTATTCCAGCTCGTAAGCCTGCTCGTAGGTTTTCCAGGGCAGCTTGCCCTTCTTCCTTACCGGCACGAAGGACGTTGAAAGCTGGTGCGCCACCGCGCCGCCAACAATAAACCCGCGCGCTTCGATGCCGGCCACCTTGTCGATGCGAATGCCGGCATAAGGCTGGACCAGCTCGTCCACGGCCCGGCGAAATGCTTGGGCATGGCCCAGCAGCGTGGTGATGTCGCGGAACATGATCCCTTTTTTGGGATAGTCGGGGATGGTTCGGATGACGGAAGTGATGTCCATATTATCTAGTGCTCCGTTGCATGAGCAGGATCGGCATTATGGCGGCCTTTTAGGAAGCGGCCGGCGACGGCATCGAGCTTGGCCAAGAGCTCGAGATCCCATTTTTCTGGTGAGGTAATCACCGCCGTATCTAAATTGGTTTCGATACCCATCGGGCAGGCTGCACGGTCGGGGCCGAGTAACGGCGCCACGGCTTTAATCAGCTCGCGGGCGGCGGCGGCGTTTTGCGTCATGACTTTAACGACCGCCTCTCCTTCCACATTGTCATGGCCTTCGTGCCAGCAATCGTAGTCGGTCACCATGGCGACCGTCGCATAGGGGATTTCGGCTTCGCGTGCCAGCTTGGCCTCGGGCATATTCGTCATACCGATCACGTCGCATCCCCAGGATCGATAAAGCTGCGATTCCGCGTAGCTCGAAAACTGCGGGCCCTCCATGACCAGATAGGTCCCACCCTTGGCGTAGGCGACGCCGGTTTGGCCTGCCGCTTCCACCAGTGCATCGGCAAGACGGGGGCAGACGGGATGCGCCATGGAAACGTGGGCGACAAAGCCGGGCCCGAAGAAGCTTTTTTCCCGCGAGAAGGTGCGGTCAATGAATTGATCGACGAAAACGAAGGTTCCCGGCGCAAGCTCTTCCCGCAGCGACCCGCAGGCCGAAACGGAAACGATATCTGTCACGCCTACCCGCTTCAGAGCGTCGATGTTGGCGCGGTAATTGATTGTTGTGGGCGTTTGCACATGACCCCGTCCGTGGCGGGGCAAAAACACCAACTCGACGCCGGCAAGCGTGCCGAACAGCAACTCATCGGAGGGTGCGCCCCATGGCGAGGCAACGGCTTCCCAGCGCATGTCTTCCAAGCCGTCAATATCGTAGACACCGCTGCCGCCGATGATACCGAGAATCGTTTTTGCCATTATGTGTCCACTGTGTGGCCGTTTTTTCGGATGCGAGTTTAGGCCGGATCAGCCTGTCCCCAAAATAAAAAGGGCCGCGCCTTTATGGTGCGGCCCCTTAAGCTGATTTGTACGCGATCAGTGGCGATCTGCCCAGATCTTCCGATACGTAAAGAACAGCAGCACCGCCATGATCATCAGGTAGATGATCACCATGAAGCCTGTGCGCTTACGCTCTTCAAGTTTGGGTTCGGCCGTCCACATGAGGAACGTGGTGACGTCTTCGGCCATTTGCTCCACCGTGGCCGACGTCCCATCGTCATACTCGACCATATCGTCGAACAAAGGCGGCGCCATCGCGATTTGGCTATTCTTGAAATACGGATTGTAGGACAGGCCCTCGCCCAGCTCGAAACCGGCCGGCGCATCTTTGTAGCCCACCAGCAGCGAGTAGATGTAATCGGCCCCGCCTGGACGGGCTTTATTGATCACCGACAGATCCGGCGGATAGGCTCCGCCATTGCTGGCCCGGGCTTGGGCTTCGTTCGCAAACGGAGACGGGTAGTGGTCGAAAGGTGCGCGGGGTACTTCCACCGGGTCGCCAAACTCGTCGAGAACTTCTTTCGTGTATTCGGCGGCGATGGCCTTCACTTCAGCTTCCGAAAAACCGGGTCCGCCCGGGTCGCCCAAATTCCGAAATGCGACAAACTTCAGACCGTGGCAGGACGCGCACACTTCACGATAGACCTTTAGGCCCCGTTGAAGAGCGCCCCGGTCGAACGTGCCCGTAATGCCCGCTGGACCGGATTCCCAAGACCAATCATGATCCCGTGGCGGCTTGACCTCGCCCGCTGCGGAGGCCGGTGCCACGTTTATGATCAGGGCCAGGGCCGCAAACAGGCCGAGCATGGCTAAACTGCGCCGGCGCGATCCCCGAGCCTGTGTGAGAATTTTCATCTGACCCATTCCTTTGGCGTTTCTGTTGATCAGCATGGTGGGTTACTCCGCCGGCGCCGGCGCTGCGCCCTTATCGGGCAACACCGGTTTCGAAATACTCTCCGGGAGTTTTCGAGGTGTCTCGATCAAACCCAAGACCGGCATGATCACCAGGAAGTGCAGGAAGTAGTAGGCCGTGGCGATCCGCGCCCAGATAACATAGGCACCTTCCGCCGGCATGGCCCCCAAATAGCCGAGAAGCAGGCAGTCGGCGACCAAGATCCAAAAGAAGATCTTGTAGAGCGGCCGGAAGGTCGTCGACCGCACTTTCGATGTATCGAGCCACGGCACCAGGAACAGGATCGCAATCGAGGCGAACATGGCCACCACACCCATGAGCTTGTCGGGAATGGCCCGCAAAATCGCGTAGAAGGGCAAGAAGTACCATTCCGGCACGATGTGGTCCGGCGTTACCAGCGGATTGGCTTCGATGTAATTATCCGTGTGACCCAAAATGGTCGGATTGAAGAACACGAAGTAGGAGAAAAGGATCAGGAACAAGGTCGCCGCGAACGCATCCTTCATGGTGTAGTACGGATGGAACGGCACGGTGTCCTGCGGGCCCTTCACATCGATACCCTTCGGATTGTTGTTGCCCGGCACGTGCAGCGCCCAAATGTGCAGCACCACGACCCCGGCGATGACGAATGGCAACAGATAGTGAAGGCTGAAGAACCGGTTCAGTGTCGGATTGTCGACCGAGAAGCCGCCCCACAACCATTCCCGCACCGGATCGCCGATCAGCGGAATGGCGCCGAACAAATTGGTAATCACCGTGGCGGCCCAGAAGCTCATCTGACCCCAGGGAAGCACATAGCCCAGGAAGGCGGTGGCGATCATCAGCAGGAAGATCAGCACGCCGAGAATCCAAAGCACTTCGCGCGGCTCTTTGTAGGAGCCGTAATACAAGCCACGGAACATATGAATGTACACGGCCAGGAAGAACATGGATGCGCCATTGGCGTGTACATAGCGCAGCAGCCAACCATAGTTCACGTTGCGCATAATGTGCTCAACGCTTTGGAAGGCCTGATCGGCGCTGGCCACATAATGCATCGCCAGCACAATGCCGGTGACGATCTGGATGGCCAAGCACATCGTCAGAATGCCGCCGAACGTCCACCAATAGTTCAGATTGGCAGGCGTAGGGAAGACGACGAATGAATCGTAGACCAGGCGCACGATCGGCAGCCTGACGTCGAGCCACTTTTCGAAACCAGTGGATGGTTCGTAAGTTGAATGTCCGCTCATTAATAGTGCCCCCAATTACCCGATAAGAATGACGCTGTCGCTGACAAACTCGTAGGGCGGTATTTCCAAATTCTTCGGAGCCGGGCCCAAACGAATGCGGCCTGACGTGTCGTAGTGTGACCCATGGCAGGGGCAGAACCATCCGCCGAAGTCACCTGCTTGGCCCAAGGGCACGCAGCCCAGATGCGTGCAGATCCCCAACATCACCAGCCATTCGGGCTTTTCGCGCCGGTCGGCATCAAGCTGCGGATCGGGCAGTTCGTCCATGGGCACAGCTTCTGCCGTTTGAATCTCTTCTTCCGTCCGCCGACGGATAAAAACCGGCTTGCCCTGCCACTTAACGGTCACCGATTGCCCCACTTCGATCTGGGAGATGTCGACCTCGATGGTCGCCAAGGCGCGGACATCCGCAGACGGATTCATTTGATGGACGAGTGGCCAGGCGGCCATAACGGCGCCGACCGCCGCGACCCCGCCTGTCGCTACATATAAAAAGTCGCGCCTGTTGGCATCGTCCGAAACGGCATCTGACACGGTTCGTGCTCCCTCTGACTGCCTAAATTCTGGGTGGGGCTCACGGAAATTCACTAACTGTTGCCGTGAGTTATCAGGTTCTAATTCAGCCGCCCGTAAAATAGAGGGTCACTATTTGAAATTCTTGTGGCACGATGCCGCATCATGCTGCGATGCTCAGAAGAGTAGCTTAGCGCCAAAGTAGGCAAAGGGCGCGGCATGACCCTTCGAATTGCGTTGTTTGAGCCGGATATTCCGCAGAATACCGGGGCTATAATGCGGTTGGGCGCTTGTTTAGGCATTCCGATCGACATCATTGAGCCTTGCGGATTTCCCATTTCGGATCGGGCACTTCGACGGGCCGCCATGGACTATGGAGATATTGTCGATCTGGCCGTCCATCCGTCCTGGGACGATTTTCGCGGGGTTGCGGATGAAAAGGGGCGCAGAACCGTACTTTTGTCCACAAAAGCCGCGCAGCCCTATTTGGATTTCTGCTTTGAAAGCCGGGACACTTTGCTCATGGGACGCGAATCAGCCGGCGTTCCGGACCACGTCCATCGGGACGTCGCGGCGCGAATCACTATCCCCATGGCGCCTGGCGCCCGCTCTTTGAACGTTGCCATGGCGGCCGCATTGGTGGCCGGCGAAGCGCAACGTCAGCTCTCGGTAGGCGGCGGCGCACCCTTGGACAACACCCTTCAGCAGCAAAACGGAAAATCGTCATGAAAGTCGAAACTGAAGCGAGAAAAGAAACGGCGGCCGCTTGGTTCAAATCCCTGCGCGACCAAATCTGCGCGGCATTTGAACAGCTTGAACAAGACTATGAGGGGCCATTGTCGGATCGTCCGGCGGGCAAGTTCGAGCGCAAAGCCTGGGAGCGGCCATCGGACGATGGGCAGGGCGGCGGTGGTGTCATGTCGATCATGCGGGGCCGGGTGTTCGAGAAAGTGGGCGTTAACATTTCGACGGTTCGTGGCAAGTTTTCCGAAGAATTTGCCAAGAGCATTCAAGGGGCGTCAGACGACCCCCGATTTTGGGCCAGTGGCGTCTCTCTGGTGGCCCATATGCAATCTCCCCATGTGCCGGCGGTTCATATGAATACGCGCCACATCGTTACGACTGTGGGCTGGTTCGGCGGTGGGGCGGATCTGACGCCCATGTATGTCGATGAGGACGACACACAGGAGTTTCATGGCGCTCTGAAGGATGCGTGCGACCGGCACGACCCGAGCTACTACCCGCGGTTCAAGGAGTGGTGCGATGAATATTTCTATCTGCCGCACCGGAAAGAACCGCGCGGCCAGGGCGGTATCTTTTACGATCACCACAATAGCGGCGATTGGGAGTCGGACTTTGCCTTCACGCAAGAGGTGGGGCGCGCCTTTCTGGATGTGTATCCCCGCATCGTGCGGCGCCATCTCAATAAAAGTTGGACGTCGGAAGAACGCGAACACCAACTTGTGCGCCGGGGACGTTACGCGGAATTCAATCTGCTGTACGACCGGGGAACCCAATTCGGCTTGAAAACAGGCGGCAATGTCGAAGCCATTCTTATGTCGCTGCCGCCGGAGGCCCGATGGCCGTGAATCTGCGGAACTTGTCACGCAAGTTGAAGGCTCGGCCCTGGCCACGCCGGTCGACCATGCGCTAAAGTACAGGGATTAAGGCACTTGCCGGCCAAAGTTTTGGGGAGTTCGACAATGACATCTCTTTTTCGTGCTGCTGCCGGGGCGTTTACAGCAGCGTTGGTTATCGTTTCGGTCGTTTTGGTGGCGGGATCGCCAGCATGGGCCCAACAGAAAGTGAATTTGCCGGCCTTTTATGGAGAATGGGTTGGCACCGCCGTCTCCGAGAGCGAAATCAGCGTGCATTTCCAACTGACGGTTCGGGATATCGGTGTGGACGTGCGCCCGCTTGAAAACGGTGCCTTCGAACTCACCTGGTCTACGGTGCAGCGCCAGAAGGGCGATCCGGATGCCCCCACCGAGGTGTTGAAATCCACCACACTAGTGTTTGAACCGGCGGACGGGCGGACCGACCAATGGTGGGCCAAGGAAACGGGCAGCCTGAAGGATGGGAACTCCGTTGCTTGGGCGCGGCTTGAGAAGAACGCGCTGGTCGTCAATTCGTTTGCGGTCAATTCCGACGGTTCATCGGAGCTACAGACCTATTCCCGTGCTTTGACCGGATTGGGCATGGAGCTGAAGTTTACCCGCGTGTTGGATGGTGAGCTTGTTCGGTCCGCGGAAGGTAAGCTGACCAAGTTTGCGCGCTGATCCTTCGGCACCTGCGCGCCGCTAGTAGATCGTGGCCTGAACGATCGCTTTGAGCCGTTCCACAATTGAGAATTCATCCTCGGTGAAGTCGGAGTCGATCCACCATTCTTCCACTTCCTTCATGACTTCGCCGATGGCGGGCCCCTCGGGCACGCCCGCCTTCATCACGTCCGCGCCGGTGAGTGGTAATTCCGGCCGGACCCAGCTATCGGCCATCGCCAATAAAGCGCGCCACTGCACCGCGTTGGTTTCCTTTTTGTCGGTGGCCCAATGCAGCAGCACCAGGTCTTTAAACGTGCCGGGACCGATGCGGTAAAGCGCGCGGCGCACTTCGCGAATCGACAGGTAGCAGACGATCTTGGTGTCGTTTGTCTGCATCTCCACCAATCGGTCCCGTTCGGCATTCGACAATCGAAGGCGCGCCGCGAGCTGTGTCGTGCCGTTCTTGTCCAAGGAAACCAGGGCGCCCAGTCGGCGCAGCGGGTCGCTCAAAAACAGCTGGTTGGCTTCGATATCGACCAAACGCGCAAGCCGTTCGAATCCCGCTGCTTCCGGCAGCACCTCGGAAAGCACCCCGATGGCGGCCATTATCTTGAGGGTCGGCACAGGGTTTTGGGCAGCAAGCAGTTTAAGCAATTCGGTTCTAACCCGTTCCGAAGAAAGCTCCTGCAGATGCGACTTTGCCGCCTCGATGGCCTGCAGGGCGGCCGGTGCCGGGTCGCCATGTCCGAAATGTGCGGAAAATCGAAAAAACCTCAGTATACGAAGATAATCTTCCTTGATGCGTTCCGCGGCAGAGCCGATGAATTGGACCCGCCCATTGCGCACATCGTCGGCTCCATTGAAAGGATCGAAGATCGTCCCGTCCGGATCCGCATAGATTGCGTTCATGGTGAGGTCGCGGCGTGCAGCGTCAGCCTGCCATTCTTCCGTAAACGACACATCTGCATGGCGTCCGTAGGTGGTGACGTCCTCCCGCAATGTGGTCACTTCAAATGGCTTGCCGTCGACCACCGCGGTGATGGTGCCGTGTTCGATCCCTGTCGGCACGGCTTTGATCTGAGCGGCCTCAAGCAACTCTACGACCGTTTCCGGCCGATCGGGCGTGGCCACGTCGATGTCTTCCACCGGATGATGTATCAGCGCATTGCGCACGCAACCGCCGACAAAGCGGACCTGTGCCCCCTTTGCGGTGAGGGCGGCGATTAGCTTGCCGGTTTCCGGAGCGTTCAGCCAATCTTGCGGGCCGAGTGTTTCGGCGGTCATGGCGGTATTCCTGTTAAAACGGGCCCCCAAAGGTGGGACGTTCCGATTCTTCTTGGGGGCGGGGCTCGGGATCTTCGAACTCAAGTAATGGGTTGCGGGAATTGTCCGCCGAATCCTGCACGTACCAGAATGCAAGACCGGCCATGACAAAGAGCAGCCCAACTGCGCTCAGAGCGGCAATCTTTCGTTCATTCCACTCGCCGCCGGCGGCCAGCGACCGGTTCTTCATGGCAACATAGCCGGCGTAAATCACAAACGGCAGCAGAAACAGCAGCAAGTTTAGGAGGACGATGCGCATTATAGTTCGTAGAGACGCTCGTAAAGATTGACGATCATGCCGGCGGTTGCTCCCCAAATATAATGGCCGTCATAAGGCATGGCATAATACTCACGCGTCGCACCTTTCCAATAGGTGCGGTGCCGCTCGTGATTTTTGGGGTTCATTAGGAATGAAAGCGGCACCTCAAAAGCTTCGTCCACTTCCGACGGTTCTGGGGTTACGCTGAACCCCGGGCGTAGAATGGCGACGATGGGCAAAATGCAAAAGCCTGTGCCGGTTTCATAGGTGTCCAACGCCCCAATTGGGGTGATGAAGTCGCCAGGAATACCCACTTCCTCCAAAGTCTCGCGCAGCGCCGTTTCCACCGGCGTGGCATCGGTCGGATCGACCCGGCCGCCGGGAAAACTGACCTGCCCGGCATGGCTCGGCAAATGCCGCGAACGTTCGGTCAGCAATACCGTGGTTTCGTCAGGGTGATCGACCAGGGGCACCAGCACCGAGGCAGCACGCAACGGTTCCGTAGGGTGCACGTCGTCGGGCTCGCGCTGCCGACCGAAATCGCCGCGGCCGGGCAAGCCCGATGACAAATCGATATGATCTGCCGGCAGCGGTTCCAACTTTGGTTTCAGCACGCTGGCGAGTGCCGCAGCATCTAGGGAAGAGATCTGATCCAAACGTTTCACGCCTCGCTCAACTCTACCGCCGGTGCGATGGGGAAGAACTGTCCGGCGCTCCACACACCGAGATGCGGCACCCCGTCCACTTTTTCTTCGACGGCCAATTCGACCAGCTCGTAGAATACCGACCGATTGACCAAGGCGTGAAGATTGCGCCGCACATGGAGATAGGGGCGGGGTTCTTGGGATGCCCCATCGATTTCTACAAAAAGGGTGTGGGCCGCGTCTGCGGTCACGATCTCGTCCACATTCGTCCGAAAATACAGTGTTTGTTGCGCGTCCTTACCGTCGACCGAAAGCTCAACGGCCACAAAGGGAGCGTCGTCCACCTTAATCCCGACCCTTTCGACCGGCGTGACCAGAAAATAGTCGTCGCCGTCGCGCCGCAGCACGGTCGAGAACAATTTGACCATGGCCGGCCGCGTGATGGGCGTACCCTGGTAAAACCAGGTGCCGTCGGTAGCAATGCGCATATCGATATCGCCGATGAATGGCGGGTCCCAAAGATGAACCGGCGGCAGACCGCGCCCTTGCTTGGCGCGTTCCCGAATCTCTGCCAATCCGTTAACGACCGCCGGAGGGTCTGATTTTGGATCTTCGGTCATATCTTGGCCTTCTTCTTTAACCATATCACTTCAAATATAAGTGGCGTGCTGACCGGCCGCATATTGCTATGATGGTAGGCACCGAAGAGAGCGCGGCAAGCAAAAATACCCGTCGCGTCCGGAGCGGTCGGTGCGGCCCTGTCCCGGTGCTAAGTGAAGTAGGTAGGATGAACACAGCAACCAACCAAGATGAAAAGATCGTTGAAGACCTGGAAACGGCAGGAAAGCGGCTGTCCGAGGTCAAGGACGGGATTGGCAAAGTCATCTTCGGCCAAACGGAAGTCATCGAGCAGAGCCTGATTACGATCCTGTCGGGCGGTCATGCGCTTCTTATCGGGGTGCCGGGGCTGGCCAAGACCCGGCTTGTGGATACGCTGGGTGCGACACTGGGTCTAGATGCCAAGCGGTTGCAATTTACACCGGATTTGATGCCTGCCGATATTTTGGGGTCGGAAGTGCTGGAAGAAGCCGATTCGGGCAAGCGAACGTTCCGATTCATCAAGGGGCCGGTTTTCTGCCAGTTGCTCATGGCAGACGAGATCAACCGGGCAAGTCCGCGGACCCAATCGGCCCTCCTGCAATCGATGCAGGAAAACACGGTGACCATTGCTGGCCAACAACACCCTTTGCCGCAACCGTTTCATGTGCTGGCAACGCAAAATCCGTTGGAGCAGGAAGGAACCTATCCGCTGCCGGAAGCCCAGCTCGATCGGTTCCTGTTGCAGATCGATGTGTCCTATCCCGATCGCGACGCGGAACGGCAGATGTTGTTTGCCACCACCGGCGTGACCGAGGTGGCGCCGCAATCGGTCATGAACGCCGCCGACCTGGTCAACATACAAAGTTTGGTGCGCCGTATGCCGGTGGGCGATCAGGTGGTCGACGCGATCCTCATGTTGGTGCGGTCCGCCAGGCCGGATGGCGATGCGGACGATTTGGTGCGCACCCATGTGGCCTGGGGCCCCGGCCCGCGGGCTTCGCAAGCGATGATGCTGGCGACGCGGGCGAAAGCCTTGTTGGAGGGCCGCCTGTCGCCCTCGGTTGACGATGTGGTCGCGCTGGCGGGGCCGGTCTTGCGGCATCGCATGGCGTTGAACTTCAGTGCCCGGGCCGACGGCATCACGCTGCAAGAAATCATAACGGGGCTGTGCGCTAGACTCGGGTGATCATGGGACGTTCCTATTGGCGTGATGCGGTGACCGGATTGGGCGTTGGGTCCAAGCGCCGGACCGACTCTGCCCGGCTCGAGCATGAAGCCGAATTGCTCAGCGAACGGCTGCCGCCCTTGTTGGTGGAAGCCGAACGCATCGCCAATACGGTTGCGCAAGGCATTCACGGCCGGCGCCGCGCGGGGCCGGGCGAAACGTTCTGGCAGTTTCGGCACCATGTGGCCGGCGATACGGCGGCGTCTATCGACTGGCGCCAATCCGCTAAGTCTCAAAGCTATTTTGTTCGGGAAAACGAGTGGGAAGTGGCCGAAAGCGTTTGGATTTGGTGCGATACCTCGGCCTCGATGGACTATTCCTACACGGATGAAACGCCGACCAAGAAAGACCGGGCACTGGTTCTGTCCTTGGCACTGACCCACTTGCTGCTCCGGGCGGGCGAACGGGTCGGGGTGCTGGGTGAGGGCGCCTTACCCTTTATGGGCATCGGCTCGTTTTCCCGTTTAGGCGCGCTATTGGTAGGATCGGCGGGGGGGGATGACGGTATACCGCCGAAAATTCAGCTGCCGCGCCACGCGCGACTGGTAATTTTGTCTGATTTTCTCAACCCGCAACAAGATCTGCTTGAGAATTTGGATTTTCTGACCCATGGCGGTGCGCGCGGGCATTTGGTGCATGTGCTCGATCCGGCTGAGGAAGAGTTTCCGTTTGAAGGCCGCACACTGTTTCAGGGGCTGGAAGATAATCTGGAACTTGTTATCGGCCGGGCCCAGACGCTTCGCGATCCTTACCGTGAAAAATTGGATGCTCTGAAGTCGGGGCTGATGGACTGGGCGCGCCGGGTGAATTGGAGTTACACGCAACACCGCACCGACAAGCCGCCGCACTTGTCTTTATTGAAATTCTACAACTTGCTCAGCATGCCCCAGAACCAGTCCCTTGAAATGAGAGGGCCGCAATGACGATTGGGGCCTTGTCGTTTCTCTACCCCTGGGTGTTGCTCGGATTGGCGGCCTTGCCCGTCATTTGGTGGCTCTTGCGGGTTACCCCTCCGCAGCCGCGGCGGACGCGCTTCCCCGCGCTGGCATTACTGCTGGGACTTCAGCAGAAAGAGGAAACGTCTGCCCACACACCGCTTTGGCTGCTTTTGCTGCGCATGCTGATTCTGTCGCTGCTTGTGGTGGCGTTTGCAGGGCCTGTGCTCAATCGGGGCGAACCGGTCGAGGGCGACGGGCCGTTGGCCTTCATTGTCGATAATGGCTGGGCGCCTGCCGCACCTTGGGGCGCGCGGTAGGACGCGGCCAACGAGATCCTGGGCCAGGCCGACCAGGCCGGACGCCAGGTCAT
>JANQMY010000355.1 GCA_028279895.1 Alphaproteobacteria bacterium | reverse complement strand
GCCAGGATCGGAGCCAATCTGTCTCTGGGAGGTTTTGATGAGAAAGACGACACAGTGGAAGCGCGTGGGGGGTATCGTGTTTGCGGTCCTGCTTGTTTCGGGGTGTGGCAGCCTATTGCAGCCCGATGTCTCCGCCGACCGCGCGGCCTTGCGGGCGGGGGACTACAGTTTGGACAAGACCCATGCCGTTCTGCTGTGGAAGGTCGACCATCTGGGCTATTCGAAATATGTGGGCAGATTTAACGATTTCGACGCCTCTCTTTCCTACGACCCGGACGACCCCTCGGCGGCCGAAGTGTCGGTCATTGTCCAAACCGCCAGTATCGATGTGAATTTCCCGGACTTCGAAAATGACCTCAGAGGCGGTTCTTGGTTCAATACGGAACAATTTCCCGAAGCCATATTCGAAAGTACATCGGTGACGTTGGACGATGCGGGGCAGGGAACGATCAGCGGTGACTTCACTCTATTGGGCGTGACGCGCCCGGTGACGTTCGAAGTGATTTTCAACGGTGGCGCGCGTAATCCGCTGACTCAGAAATACACAGTGGGCTTTGAGGTGAATGGCGTGATCAAACGGTCGGAATTCGGCATGAATAACTTGTTGCCCGCCGTCGGCGACGACGTCGAACTCGAAATGCACGCAGAGTTTTTGAAGGACTAAAGCGTTTCCAGCCGAACGGTCGTCGTTCGAAAATGCGCAAATCAAATACGTTAGAGCAGTTTTATGACGACAACGGATCTAGCGCCAAGACGGCGGCAGAACGGGGGCTTCGCGTAACAGGACGATGCTGATCCGCCGATTACCCACCAGATAGGGATCGTCCGGGAACAGCGGTTCGCTGCCCGCCTTACCGGTGACCTGATAGATGCGGTCATTCTTAATGCCGGCCTCTTGCAGAATTTGCCGGCTCGAATTGGCGCGGCCTGCCGACAGTTCCCAATTGGAATAGCCGTCTTCACGCACAAACGGGACGGAATCCGTATGCCCACTGATTGAGATGCGGTTGGGCAAACGGTCGACAATCTTGGCGACCGCCTCGATCAGTTTTTCGGCCCTAGGGATGGGGTGCACCTGACCGGGCAAGAACATCGGGCGCCCTTCCTGATCCACGATTTGAATCCGCAATCCCTCCGGGGTCTGATCGATGATCAGGTTCTTCGACAATTCGGCGAGTTCGGGAAGATCTTCAATGGCCTGCCGCAGAGACTGGGCAGCTTTCTCGAACATGCGTTGCTCACGCTCTGCCAGGGCTTTGTCCAAGGCTTCGTCATTGATCTGCGGTGAGTCGCCTGCGCTGCCGCGCTCACCTTTTGCGCCGCCCGCATTGGCGGCCCGCGTTCCCTCCCGGTTGCCGGACTTTTGCCGTTGTCCCGAAGGCTGCGGTTGAGACTGGCTTTGCACGATCGACGATGAGCCGCTGCGCCGCGAGCCTTCGGAATCGAAGGACTGCCCGCCCAAGATTCCGCCCGCGCCACTCTTGGATTCACTCAAGCTCGCCACGGCAAAATAATCAGCGATGCCGCGCTTTTGTTCCGGCGTGGTCGTGTTGATCAGCCAGAGCATCAAGAAGAAGGCCATCATGGCGGTCACGAAGTCGGCATAGGCCACCTTCCACGCGCCACCGTGGTGGCCGTGCCCGCCCTTTTTGATCTTCTTAATGACAATAGGTTGTTCGTTGTTACTCATAGCGCCGCTGCTGTTGTCCGCGGGGATTGTTGAGCGTCAACCTTAAGATCCCGTTGAGGATTAGGGGGCAGCGGCCGTTTCGTTGGCCTGTTTACGCGGCATTAACCGTAATACCGAGGCGTCGCCCGAAAGAATGTCCTCAAAGTTGGTGGTCATGGTCATGTAGTCGCCCCGGGCCCACAATTCCGTCAGGTCGTCATAGTGGCGCGACAGGACATTCCCCGATTGCCCGGACGACTGCATATAGAGCGACCGGTCAAGGTCGGCAAAGTCGTAAATGCCTCGATAGCCGGACCCGTGCACATTGGCGAAGGGCTTACGGTCCGACCCGGACACACCGCCGCGATTGACCGTTGCGCCGCTGCCGCCGCTGGGGTGGATGACGTTGAAGTATCCGCCCAGAATCGGGACGGAACCCAGCGGACGGTGGGTGTGTGTTGCCGGGTGCGCCAAACCCCATTGCCACGTCGAGAGGCGCGGGCCGTAGCGCCCCTCAATCCAGGCCAAGGCTGCCGAGAAGGAACGGCGAACAACTTCCGCACACGTCCTATCGCTTTCTTGGCCGGCCTCAGGGCACCAATGGGCGAGGTCGCCTTGTTTGTCATAGACCCGCCTTAGGAATTCTTTGCGGGTGCGGGACACCAAGTTGAAATGCTCTCCCAGCTCGTCTTCATAAGTCGATCGGTTCATCTCGCGGATGAGCGCCGCGAAGATGAGGGGTTCGGGGCGGTCGCCGGCCATATCTCCGTTCCAGGTTACCAATCGGTCAAGGGCGTCGCGTTCGAGATCGGACCCACCGCCATAACCATGAAGGTGGCTGCGTATGATCGGCAGCAAGTCGAGGGCAAGCTGGGACACTTCATCCATCTGAATGACGCGGAAACTGTCCAACGTGTGTTGCGGCCTTTCCTGAAGCAAGGTGCGGATGCGCCGGGCCCGCTCATCGGATTCCCATTCCAAAGTCACGGCGTAGGGATAAGTCTCGTCGACAATCCTGTCGTTGGCGGTGACCAGCATACCGCTTTCAGGATTCAGGTATTGAGGCAGGCCGTCGAAGGGGATGAAACCATCCCATTGATAGGGTTCTTGCCATCCAGGCGCCGGGATCAGGCCTTTTGTATCATTGTCGGCTTTGCGCACCGGCACCAGTGCCGGCGCGATGAGGGCGATATTGCCGTCCACATCGCCATACACGATGCTTTGCATCGGGGCATGGTAGCTCTTCATGGCCTCGCGGAATTCCGGCCAGTTTTTGGCGAACATGGCGGTGATCCCGCCATGCACTGTTTGGTCGCCGTCATGCAGGGCCGCCCAGGAAAAGGCCAGGGCGTGTCCATTAAGGGCGAGGTCCTCCAGAAAACCGTCAGTGGGCACGATCGGGCCGTTGCGCGATCGCTTCAGGGTGACCAACCGGTCTGTGCCAAACCGTACCTTGATGGTTTCTTCCCAGGTTTCGAACGGCACATAGCCATCCGGCGTAAGATATTCGTTTTCATTGTCCGGATTGAGCCGCTCAATAAACAGATCCTGCGTGTCCGCGCCGGTTGTGGTCAGCCCCCAGGCAATGTGTTCATTACGGCCCGTCAGCACTGCGGGCATGCCCGGCATGGTACCGCCGATGACCGATCCCTCCTCGAAGGCCAGATGGGCCATGTACCACACGGAAGGCGCGGTCAAGCCCAAATGCGGATCGTTCGCGAGCAGCGGTTTGCCGGTTTCGGTGTGCTTACCGGACACCACCCAATTGTTGGAGGCGGCCTTCAATGGCGGCGCGGGCAGTGCGGCAAACAGTCGGTCGACACCACTTTCCGCATACAGATTTTTAAGCATGTCGAGGTTGCCCGCCGCCGGCGGCATGAACTCTGCCAGTTGTTGTTCCGATAACTGGTCCAGGAGGCGCGTGCGGACGAATTCCGAAAACACATTGCCGGACAGGCCAAGGGCCAAGAATTTCACCAGCATCACGGAGTCCTTGGGCGTCCAAGGCTCCGGCGTATGCTGCAAAATGAAAAACTCCGGCGGTAACGGTCGGTCGTCGGCGCCGATGACTGCGTTCACGCCCGCCGTATAAGACTCAAGCTTTGTTCGGGTGCTGGCTGGCAGCGCGTCCAGGGCGCTTTGTGCCGCGCGGTCAAGATCAAGCGCCCGCAAATAGATGTCCGGGGTCACCGCCAACGGGCCTACCATTTCCGACAGTCGGCCTTGGGCGATGCGGCGGGTGAATTCCATTTGCCAAAGCCGGTCTTGGGCATGGACATAGCCGAGGCCGAAGAAGATGTCGCCGCCATTGGCGGCGCGGATATGCGGGACCGCGTAGCGGTCCCGAACGATCTCCACCGGACCGGTAACGCCGACGATTTGAACCTCGCCGCTCAGTTGTGGAAGTGAGCGGTGCAGGTGGGTGTAAGCAATAACCGCTGCTACCGGCAACACCAAGCCGAGAGACAGGATGCCGATGCCGCCCCACTTGGCGATATGCCGGACGATGCCTAGAAATTGTTGCATGGGGAGCGCTTTACCTCGGCATTTGTCTCATGGGACAAGAGGGCACAAGATTGCCACAGATTGAACGTGAGTCGAGGAGTGGGGCCAATGTCGAAAACCGTCGCTTTTTTGGGCCTGGGGGTCATGGGCTATCCCATGGCGGGGCATCTGGCTACTGCTGGCTATACGGTGCGGGTGTACAACCGCACACCCGCTAAAGCGAAAAAGTGGTGCGCGGAACATGCCGGTCAAGCGTTCGACACGCCAAAAGCGGCCGCGCAGGGCGCCGACGTCGTCTTCTTGTGCGTGGGCAATGACGATGACGTGCGGGAAGTGCTGGTCAGCGCTCATGGTGCTATAGGGGGGGCTGCGGACGGCGCCATTATTGTCGATCACACCACCACGTCTGCAACAGTTGCGCGCGAAATGGCCGAACAAGCCAACCTATCGGGCCTCGGCTTTATCGATGCGCCTGTGTCTGGCGGTCAAGCAGGTGCCGAAAACGGGGCGTTGACCGTGATGGCCGGTGGCGATGAAACCGACTTCGAGACCGTGAGCCCCCTTATTGAGTGTTATGCCCGTTCTACGAAGCTGATGGGCCCGGTGGGTGCCGGGCAACTGACCAAGATGGTCAATCAGATTTGTATCGCGGGCTTGCTGCAAGGCCTGGCCGAGGGCCTTCAGTTTGCGGAAAAAGCTGGCATCGATCCGCGCGCCGTGATCGATGTGATTTCGAAAGGTGCGGCGCAGTCCTGGCAGATGGAGAACCGCTACGACACCATG
>JANQMY010000044.1 GCA_028279895.1 Alphaproteobacteria bacterium | reverse complement strand
CCGCATGGTGTTCACCTCTTCATCCGAGACGATGAAATAGTCGAAGCCTTTTTCCAGGGTAACTTCCGCAGCGCGGTAGAGCAGATAGTTTTCCACGGTGGTGATCGATGTTTCGGTGTTGCCCGAAAACACGACGCGGTACTTGTTGCCTTCCAACTGGAATTCGGAAAAGCCTTCGCCCTTTTTGTCGATCGGCTGATAGGGGGTTGCCGTGGTGCAGGCGGCCAAAGCGAGGCCGGCGATCAAAAACAGGCTTGCCGCCTTTAATCGTCTTGATACGGAAGGAATACGCGGTTGTGACATGACATTCTCCACAATTAGACCTCAACCCCCCGTCTCTCGAATTACGGGCAGCGGCCCTTCGGGGCGTCTGGCCCCGCGGGTCCGCCTGAGGTCTAAGGTGTCATGCCGGGCGGAAAAGGCGAATAACGCTTACTCACAATTGCTTGAAAGCCTTGTTCCGCCAAGGTTTTTGCCAAGATCCGCACCGCCTAACTGCTGGTGGGCGACACTTTCAGCACCCGGCCTTCCGGGTTGTCCGTCAGCAGGTAGAGAAAGCCTGCCGGTCCCACCACCACATGGCGAATGCGTTCCTCGAGTTCGGCGAACAAGATCTCCTCCCCCGCAACCACGCCATTTTCCATGTCGACCCGGCGCACGTCGCCCGGCACCAGCGCCGAGACGTACAAGTCGCCTTGCCACGCCGGAAACTTGTCGCCGTCGTAAATGGCCAGCCCGGACGGGGCGATGGACGGCGACCAATGCTTTAAGGGCTGTTCGGTGCCTTCTTTCTCCGTATACGGTGAAACGCGCGCCCCTGAGTAGTCGAGGCCATAGGTGGCAATCGGCCAGCCGTAATTCTTGCCGGGCTCGATCAGGTTCAGCTCGTCGCCGCCGAAGGGACCATGTTCATGGGCGTAGACCTTTTCGTTCCGCGCATCGAACACAATGCCCTGCACATTGCGGTGACCATAGGACCAAATCTCGGGCATGGCATTCTGATCATCCACAAAGGGGTTGCCGGCGGGCGAGGCGCCGTCCGTGGTCAGGCGCACGATCTTACCCAGATGATCGCTCTTCACCTGTGCCTGTTCGCGGAAATCGAAGCCGTCGCCCAGGGTCAGCAGAAAGGTGCCGTCCGGTAAAAACGCAATCCGCCCGCCATAATGGGCCGAGGTGTGGCGCATCGGCGTGGCCTCGAAGATCACTTGGACACCGGACAACGACGTGCCGTCAAAGACACCCTTGGCAAGGCGCGTCGTGTTCGCGTCCGGCGTGCCGTAGGCGTAAGACAGATAGATCACATTATTGGTGGCGAAGTCGGGGTCCAGGGCCACTTCCAGAAGGCCCCCCTGATTGACACCGTAGACCTCCGGCACGCCGCTGACGGGATTTGGGTCCAACGCCCCATTGCGGATGACGCGCAGCCGGCCCGCCCGTTCGGTCACCAGCATGTCCCCATTTGGCAGGAAAGCCAGCCCCCACGGATGATCGAGGCCCTCGGCCATGGGGGTCAACTCATAGGCCGGCTCGGCCAAAGCGGGGACCGTGGCCGTGTGTAAGCCCAGGGCGGCCAGGCCGATGGCCGCAAATCTTAGAGAAAACTGTCGTAGCAACGCGTTGATTTTTGTCACGGGGCCCTCTTTGTTTTTCGATCTCCGCCAGTCTAAGCTGTTATACAGGAGCGTGCGCACGGGCGCACAGACAAAATCCGCCGTCGAACCGGCGGGACAAATGATGGGGGAAAACCGGTGGTCCGTTTGTTGATAGCCTTTGGGTTTGCGGTGGTCACGGCCGTGGTGCTGGGGTGCATTTCCCACACTCAGTTCGCGCTCGCCGCGCATGAAGCGGTCGGCTACACGATTCCCTTGTCCGACCGGCTGTCCACCACGCTCTACGATATTACCGGTATGGGCCCCACCTTTGGCATTGTGGTGGCGATCGGCTTTTTGATCGCTTTCAGCGTCGCCGCCGGCATCATCTACTTCATACCCAGCTTGCGCACCACGGGCTATGTGCTGGCCGGGGCCGCAGCCATTGTGGTGGCGCTGGAGGCTATGAGCGCCCAGTTCTGGGGCACCACGCCCATCGCCGGCGCACGCGGTTTTTGGGGCATGTCCGGTCAAGCAGCGGCCGGGGCGATGGGCGGGTTCGTCTTCGCGATTCTGTCGGCTAATCGTTAGATCCTTTCTTCGTCTTCCACGTCGAACACAAGAATTTTGGCGTTACCTCGCCCGGTAACCACTTTTCCTGATCGCGCTTTGGCCAAGCCGCCATACCGGGTTTTGCCGCGTTCGTCGTTTTTTCGGAGTGTCATCATGATGGTTCTCCTTACGCACTGTACGGACGATAACCGGCCTAGCCACGATTGTGCGGCCGGTCATAGTCGATATCCGGGCCAAGGGGCACCACCTGTGTCGGGTTGATCGTCCGCTGGCTGACATAATAATGTTCCTTGATGTGCCAGAAATCGACGGTCTCCTTAACGCCCGGATGTTGGTACAAATCCCGCAAATAGGCGGACAGGTTCGGGTATTCTTCGATCCGCTTCTTATTGGTCTTGAAGTGGCCGTGATAGACCGCATCGAACCGGATGAGCGTGGTGAACAGGCGCCAGTCGGCTTCCGTCAGCCGTTCGCCGAACAAATAGCGGCCTTGGCTCAAACGCTCTTCCAGCCAATCCAAACTGTCGAACAGTTCCACAAAGGCTTTCTCGTACGCCTCTTGAGTCGTCGCGAAGCCATTGCGGTACACGCCATTGTTCACCGTGTGATAGACGCGTTCGTTCAGGGCATCGATGTCGTCGCGCAAATCGGCGGGGTAGTAGTCCTCCGTATTGCCCGTCAGCCCATTGAAGGCCGAATTGAACATGCGGATGATTTCCGACGATTCATTGCTGACAATCGTGTTGGTCTTCTTGTCCCACAGTACCGGCACGGTGACGCGGCCCGTCATATCCGGCACCACCGAAGCGTAGACCTGGTGCAAGAACCGGCGGCCGTGAAGCGGGTCGATGCTGTTGCCGTTTTCGTCGCGCAGTTCCCAGCCGTTTTCCAGCATATGCGGATGCACGACGATGAGGCCGATAATGCCTTCCAGGCCTTTCAGCTTACGGAAGATCACCGTGCGGTGCGCCCAAGGGCAAGCTAACGACACGTACAGATGATACCGGTCTGCCTCCGCCTTGAAGCCGCCCTTCCCCGATGGGCCGGGGGACCCGTCCGGTGTGATCCAATTGCGGAACTTTGCGGCCTGGCGCACAAATTCGCCTTTGGACTTTTTGGTGTCGTACCATTTGTCCTGCCATTTTCCGTCAACAAGCAAACCCATTTTAAAACTCCTTCCCGAGTCCGCGATCGATTGAATAGGTGCCGCCGCCCTTAACAACAAAGGTAAGCGTGAGGATGAGCCAGAGAAGGGGGTATTCGTAGCCGCCTTCCGTCCAGAAAAAGCCGTTGCCCAGATGCACGGTCAGCGCCACCGCCAGCAGCACCGATGCCGCGGCTGCCGCGGGCCGGGTCAGCAAGCCGAGGGCCAGCAACAGGCCGCCGAAAAATTCGACGGAACCGGCGGCGACCGCCACCAAAGTGCCGTTGGAAAAGCCGAGCTGTTGTTCGAAGAATTGGCCGGTGGCAACAGGTCCATGGCCGCCAAACCAGCCGAACAGTTTTTGTGCGCCGTGGGGCACCAGGAACAAGCCGGCGGCAACCCGCAGGCCCAAATCGGTGAACGGCGTCACGCGGTCATAGGCAGGGCGCAGCGCCGGAAGAATTAGGGAAGTCTGAGTCATGGCCGGGGTCTCCGTTTGTGTGAATTGGCAACACCCGGAATATGTGTCGGTACTAAAGGAGGAACAATTTCGATATGAAGAAATGAATTGTTTTTGAAATGAGAACAATAATAAGCCAACCTTGTCAGCCCGGTTTTCAGCGGAGCTGGAAGACCGGGATCGATGAGCAGAGAACTCCGTGATGAGCGCTAGGCCGACGGCGTCCGGCACCGCAGCCTCGCCAAAAGTATTCACACCAGGGGTTATGGACCCCGCATCAAGTGCGGGGTGACACACTGAGAGTGACGCACCGCCGCGCCCAATTCTCCAACCGTTATCAACTCATTTGTTTATGTGCGAGTCGCGCATTGATTATGACGATAATTTTTCGCATGACGGCGGAGACGGCGATGATTGGTTTTTTGCCTTTTCTAATGAGGTTTTCATAGAAGGCTTTTAGCTTTGGTTCGTGTTTGATGGCGACCAGGGCTGGCATGAAGAGTAGTTTTCGCACCTGAGGCCTTCCGCCTTTCATTCGGCGGTATTTGTCAGCCGTTCCACTCTGATTTGGATGGGGGGCCATCCCTGCCAGCGCGGCGGCTTGGCGTCTTGTGAGGGCGCCTAGTTCAGGCATCAGCGCGCACAGGCTGGCCGCTGTTACTGTACCAATCCCTTTTATCTGAGACATGATCGTGATGATCTTCTTGAGTTGAGGGTGACGGTGGATCGCGTCTTCAATTTGCCGGTCGATTTGCTTGATCTGTGTGTTGAGCATGGCAATAACGTCACGAATGGAAGTGACGATACTTTTTGTGTCAGGCGTGTGAGGCGCCTTTGCTCTGTTTTTCTCGGCACTGCGCATCTGAACCAGATCGTGGCGTCTCTGGACGAGGGCTTGCAGATGGAGCTGATAGTGCTGTGGCTTGGACCAACGGGCAAGCTTTGCATGGCGTTCGCGTCCATAGAGGGCCAGGGCTCTGGCATCCATGGCATCGGTCTTCCCTAAGGTGCCGAAGGAGCGGATGAAGGCTTTGACTTTGAGAGCGTCGGCCCGATGGGTTGGGATGTTGAGCTCCTGCAGGACATCGAGCAGTTTGCGTTCATAGCCTCCTGTTGCTTCACAAATGGCAAGTGTTTGCGGTCCGAAGCGTTTGAGGAAGCGTTTCAGCTGTGCAGGCTTGTTGGGAATGATATGGACTTGTTTATGGTCTTCCTCGACGAAGGTGATGGTGTTTTTTGAGACGTCGCATCCAAGACAGATCTTTGGGGATGTGATATTTATCTGGGTCACTTGTGTGGTATCCTTGAGGGGCTTTGGATTGTCTGCGGTCGTGATGGGGATACATCAGAGGCCCAATCAACTCTCCAAGCGATGACAAAGAAGCGGCCAGGAGACCTTGATGACGAGGGGCGCTAAACCCGATCCCGGAACGGTTGCCTGGCCGCAGCTTTGCTGCCCCGCAAAGGACATCAAAGCCGCCCACAAATACACCAACACTAAAAGACAATCCCG
>JANQMY010000037.1 GCA_028279895.1 Alphaproteobacteria bacterium | reverse complement strand
ATCGTGCCAACCACCAAGGCGGCCGACCCCATCAATACAGATCGAAAGTGATTTCTTTTCATTGTTTTCCTCCAGACCCAGCGCAGGCCTTTTTTGTCGAGCGAACCGCTTCAATGGTCTTCCGCGGCCCTGCAACCCCCTGAAATCCGAACACGGCCCGCTTCTTCGGGGCGCACCCCGCGCAGACGTCAAACTGAAAAAATCAGAAAAACCTAGCCGTCGGATCTCAAACCTGATCCGACCGTAGGCAGGTTCGGAATCCCGGTCAACGCAACTCAGGCGCTAGAGTGCAACAAAAATGGGTCATGTGATGCAATTACCACATATGTGCATTTTTGCACGAACGTTGTCATAAAAATGCAAGAGGATAGGTTAAAATTTAGGCACAGCACCGAAGTTTGCTGCACCGCACAAGACAAACCAAGTGACCTTTGCGGTCACTCTCTCCCTAGTTGTTCTGGTTGTATGGACGCCCAATTTTGGCCCTGAGCTTACCCGGTTGTATAGCTGAACGGGGCACTGATGAGAACGTGCAATATTGCACGGGCCGCACGCACCCAGAGCGCGATGAGGTTAAAGCCTGTCCCGGACCTGATCCGGGATGGACTCCGGCTAACCGTCCGATCGCGTGCCTTCGCCGAACGACCCGTCGCCCGAAGGGCTATGGCCCGCAGGGCGAAGCTTAGGCTTCGCGCAGGCAGGCGCGACCAAGCGAGAATCGCCGTAGCGTTTTGGGGCATGATCATGTTTCCGTGAAAAATGATCATGCCCTAGATCCGGCACACCAAAAAGCCGGGGCACTTTTGGCACCCCGGCGAAATTGTCGGCACATGCCGATATGGTTTAGGCGTTTGCTTAGTAGCGTGCCGTCAGTGTGACACCCCATTCGCGCGGCGGCGTGATGAAGGTGCTCTCGCCGCCAAGCAGATTACCGAAGATGATGTTGCGGTATTGCTCGTCGCCGCAATTCCGGCACCACAGTGCGATCTCATAGAGATCATCGTCGCTGCGCACGCCAACACGGCCATTAAACAATGAGAAGCCGTTCTGCAGCCGCGAGGGAGCCAGACCCGTCGACGTGTTGGCCTGGCTGTTATACGCCCACTCGCCGTGAAGGAGACCGATAAGACCCGTATTCGGAAGCGGTCGCAAGTAGGTCGCGGTGACCGCCCCACTCCACAGCGGCGCGTTGGTCAGACGGCTGTCGCCCAACTGTTGCGAGGGAGACAAATTGAACGGCGCGCTATACTCCGCATCGGAATACGTCACCGCCCCAGTCAGATTCAGGCCGTCAAATGGCGATAAGGCCATCTCCGCTTCAACCCCGGTGGCCGTTACCTCAGGGGCCGTCAGAATGGTGAACGATGTGCCTGTGAATTCCAGAATCTGGAAGTTGCGGAACACGGAATGGAAACCGGTCACGTTGACCGTTGCCCGGTTGTTCCAGAACTGGGTCCGAAGGCCAAGCTCATACGTATTGTTGAGCTCTTCCCGCAACACCGCATCTTGCTCGACACCCGGCAACGTGCCTGCCAGTACCGCAAAGTTCGGGCTGACTGTTGCCGCCAAGCCGCCTTGCCCGCCAAGCTGGTCGAAGTTGATGGCAGGCGCCTTGTAACCATGCGCAAAGCTGGCATAGGCGCTGATCTGATCCGTGAAATCGACTTTCAACGCGACAGTGCCGATCCATTCGTCGGAGTCCGCCTCTTGTTCAAAGGGAAGACCCGGTGTCAGGAACGGGTTGGTGCCGGCCACATTGACTGTGGTGAACACACCGCCGCCCGTCTTGTCTTCCGTGGTGAAGCGTGCACCGCCCGACAATTCGAGCCATTCCAGGAGGTCGATCGTCAAATGACCGAACAAAGCCCGCGTGCGTGCGTTTTGTCCGTTCACGGTGAATTGGGAATCGCCCTCATTGATCCCGATGTCACCAACCGTCACGCCCGGCACCGTCGTCACCGACGGGCCCGCGCCCGTAAGACCGCCAATGCCTAATGTGTTGATCACATTCGTGAAGTTCTGCGAAATAATCGGACCGAAAAAGTCAGCATCGGACCCATGGGTCAACAGCGCCTGACCGCCAAGTGTCTCACTGGAATAGTAACCGCCGAACAACCAATCGAAGCCGACAATCAGCGGCACTTCATCCACACGGCCGCTAAAGCGGAATTCTTCTACGAACAATTCCACATTACCCGCTGCGAACGGCACATGCAGGAAGTCCGCGGCTGAGAAATCCACGTCATTCGTTCCGCCTGCGTCATAACGCTGATAAGAGATCGTGTTGAAGAAGTTGATGTTCTCGAAGATATCCCAACTGGTGTCGATCTGGATATTGCGGTTCTCCTGCCGTTCCGAAACGGGGAAATCACGTGTCGAGAAATTGCCGTTCCTTACAGTCACAGGTGCCTGCACCACACCCGGTGCTTGCGCAACGATCGCTCCGGCTTCAGCCAGGCTGAAACCTAGTCCGAGAAGCGCCCCACCAACAAAGGTCGCCCCGGGAATTGTCGCCGGCGGCGGCACTGGATTTGGCACGGCAGGCGCAAGCGTCAAAGCGGATAATGATGCAAGCTGCGCGCTGACGCCGGGAACGGATCCGTCCAGACCATCATTGAACGGAACCGCGCCGCAGCAAGATTCGTTCGCCGCGAAATAATTGCCGATTACCCGAACTTCGAGATCATTCGTCGGTGTCCAGAGCAATTGACCGCGAATGTTGTAACGGTCCCTGTCGTTGATGTCGTCGGTCGAATCAAAAATGCTGACACCGAAGCCATCTCGGCGGTTGTAGTCGGCAGCGACCCGACCGGCCAGTTTACCCTCGACGATGGGAAAGTTCACCGTGCCCCGCACCGCCTGGTGATCAAAATTACCGAAGGTAACGCGTAACTCGGCATCAAACTCGTCCATGACCGGACGCTTCGTTATGACGTTGATGGCGCCGGCCGTCGTGTTCTTGCCGAACAGCGTACCTTGCGGACCACGCAGGATTTCGATCCGCTCCACATCGGGAAAGTCGCCCAGCGCCGCGCCGGCCCGGCTTTGATAAATGCCGTCGATAAAGATGCCGACGGCCCCCTCAAATCCACCATTGTTACCCGTCGTTCCGACACCGCGCAGTCGAAGCGAGGTGTTCGACCCCGAGGATTGCGACGTTTGCACCGAAAAACCAGGGACCGTGGTCTGCAGGCTTTCGATGTTTGTGACACCCGACAACTGCAACGCTTCAGCACTGAAAGCGGAAACCGAAACCGGCACGTCCTGCAGTGACCGCTCCCGCTTGGTTGCCGTCACCACAATTTCGTCCAGCTGCGCCTGGGCGGATTCGGCCCAGCACGCCATGCCGACAGCAGCGGCCGCCGACCCCAGCAGGGCCGACCGCAAATTTAGTTTGATCATCATTTCCTCCCGGTTCCGCAAAAGCGGGACCAAATATTGCGCGGTCGTATTTTTTCTGCCCGCGCGACCCACACTGGCCGGCACGCCAATCGCATTCTGAGTTGCGTTTTCCGCCGTGTCGTCTCCGAAAACCAATGGCGCTCAGCACCGAAGGCTCACCAGCCACTTTTAACGTTAAGGTTGTTGTAGAGTTGGGTCAATCGTTGGTGGCATCGCAATAGTCTGATACCGGGACTTGTGACCGTTGAGCAACATGAAGCGGCCTATGAGTATCCATCGGCACCGCTCCTTTAGTTGACGTAGCGGAAACCTAAAGCTTGCCTTGAATCTCGTGAATCGCCGTCTTGACCTGGGTTTCGCAGCCAGCCGCCGCCATCCAATTCAAACGCTCGATCGGGTCCGCCATGTCTTCCGGAATAAGACGCAACGTAAACGTCGCCGGAGGCGCGCCGTCGACACTGACGGAATAGGTCGCACCATCATAAATTGAAAGGCCTTCCGGCCATTTCGTCCGTGTCTGCCAAGACCCCCAAGAGGTGGTGCCCTGCTCTTCCGTTTCTTGATTGATGACCTTTGCGTCCGCAGCCCGCTGAAAAGTCGGACGAAGTAATTCGGGTGGCGAACTGTTGATCATGCACCACGTGCCGCCCCGCATCACTTCGACCGCAGTGCCGGGAATTGTCGTGTCTGGCGCAATAATCAAATCTTCCGGCTTGCCCGCCGACGGATCTCCGCGGACGCCCCCCAAATCTGCTTCTCCGCCGCCGGTTTTCATGATGAGGGCCTGCAGCTTGCGCATGATCGACGGTGGCGCCGGACGCCCACGGCCCTTGACCCGTCCACTATGAGGCCCCGTCACTTCCAAGATACGCCCGGATTCCGTGAGAAAAACGACCTGCTGGCCGACCTCGAGCGTAATTTTATGGTCGCGGTCGATGGCCATGCCTTCCCGGGCAAAGGGAGCATTGGACACCACCACAACCATGATCTCCGCCCACGCCATAGCCGGGATGAACCCCAGTCCAAAGGCAAGCATTGCCAGTAATCTTCGGATATTTGAAACCGCTCGATGTCCCATGATCGCCCCCGCCAATTGGGATCTACGTCGTTTCCAGGTGAAGCATGCCCTCGGGCTTGACCCGATGGGTGGAATCCGGTTCACCGTTCGGAAACGCGCAAAACAAAGAGTCTGGAGCCGTCTTGTGTTTCAACTAAAACCAAAACGGCTCTAGCCTCGACAGCCACCCCTGCTGCCAAATGTTATGCCGATTTCAGCAAGGCCACAATGGCGACAAATCGGGGCCAAAGTCAGTAAGGTGCGGGTCTCTCGACTACCGGCGGGGCAGCTTAAATGATGTCTTTTTTGGCGCGGGCACTGCGCATCACCAGCCGACAGGATGTGGCATGGCTCGGCGCGATCATTGTGCTGAGCGGCGTGATCAGCGCCGTTTTGCCGGTCGTGCCGACAATGACCCATGCCCTCGAAATGTGGGGGCGCGATGCGCGCATCGCATTGGCGACGCCACCGGAGCCGCAAAACCAAGATATCGTCATCATCGGCCTCACCGACGAAACACTAGACCAGCTCACCTACCGCCTGCCGGTGGATCGTGCGTTCATGGCCGATCTTATCAATCAACTGAACGACGCAAACGTGCGCGCCATCGGCATAGACATACTGTATGACCGCACCACCGAACCCACCAAAGACGCCCTTCTGCTCGACGCCTTGCAGAGATCGCAGGTGCCGGTGGTGCCCATCTGGGCAGACGAAAACTTCGGCGTCGAGGGACAACGGCGCGAAATCTTACAACGGTTCATTGGCGACAGGCCATCGGGGCACGGTGTGATCTTTCACGACCGTTTCGACCGCACCGCCCGGCGCCAAGTCCCGCTGTGGGACCCGGCAAGTCCGTACCCGCTTCAGTTTCCGGGGGCCGTCGCTCAAGCGCTCGAGATCGATTTTCCCCGCGACACGCTGCCGATTGCGTGGCAGGGCAGCACCCACGACGGCGACCGGCCGTTCAAGCTTTATCCCGCCCACTGGATCGACAAATTGCCGCCCGAATGGCTCGAAGGAAAGATTGCCCTTATCGGCGTCGATTTGGTGGACGTGGACCGCCACCGCACACCGTTCAACGTGCTGCCGGGCGAACCGCGCATGTCGGGCATCGAAATCCACGCGCATGCCCTCGCCCAACTCATCAGTGGGCGGACGCTCTGGGTCACAGGGCCGGTCACGAACTTTCTGATGGGAATTGTCGCCGGGCTGATCGGCGTCGCCCTTGCCCTCTTGCGCGCGCCGGTCACAATCAAGGTTACGGCGAGCACCGCCTTTATCCTTTTATTCTGGCTGGCGAGCTTTGTGAGCTATCGCGTGTCCGGGCCGCTCTTCCCCATCTTTATGCCGGTGCTGGCGCTGGTCGTGTCCGGGGCGTTGACAAGTGTCTACGACGGCCGCCGCGAACGTGAAAAACGGGCCTTCATCCGCGGTGCCTTTGCCCGTTATGTGCCGCCCGCCATTGTGGCACGGCTCGATCAGGATCCGTCGCGTTTACAGCTCGGCGGCGAGCGCCGCAACCTTACGGTGCTGTTTACCGACCTCGCCGGCTTCACCTCGTTCAGCGAAC
>JANQMY010000273.1 GCA_028279895.1 Alphaproteobacteria bacterium | reverse complement strand
TTAAAGGCGATGCGGAAACGGGCTTTGTCGCCTACCGCGCCAAGCGCCACGCGGGCCTGATCGATGTGGACAAGCCCGGCGCCTATGACCCGGCGGATTTTTGGGACCCCATTTCAGCGCGCAAAGACGCAACGATGATCCTCGACCCGGATGAGTTTTACATTCTCGCAAGCCGCGAGGCCGTTCACGTGCCGCCGGATTATGCGGCGGAGATGGTGCCGTTCAATCCCCTGGTGGGGGAGTTCCGCGTTCACTATGCGGGCTTTTTCGACCCCGGCTTCGGGCACGTGGCCGCGGGCGGTTCGGGCAGCAAGGCGGTGCTCGAAGTGCGCAGCCACGATGTGCCCTTTATCATCGAGGACGGGCAGATCGTCGGGCGGCTGGTTTACGAGCCGCTAACCATGGTGCCCGACTTCGTTTACGGCATGGACATCGGCTCTCACTACCAGCGTCAGGGTCTCAAGCTCTCCAAGCATTTCAAGCAGTAACCATTCGCTACGTGCCGTTTCGGAAGGGGACAAGCCCGGTTGGCACGGCCCTTGCGACGGATGTTACGCGGCGCGCGGGTTGGCACCACTGACGCGCGCCCAAGCGGGAAAAGGTCATAAAAGGTCAGAGGGGACGGGACACACCGTCCCGTAAGGTGGGGTGGGGCGAGTGCGAAAAACGCGCTCGCCCCATTTCTTATGCCTACATCCCGATCAGGTGCTTGGAGGCGAGCATGCCCCACAGCATGGGAATGGAAAGCAGCGTGTTGGTGCGGCTGAACAGCATGGCCGTGCGCGCCGACTTGGCTTTTTCCTCGGCGCTGCCGTCCACGATCCCCAGCGCAACCTTTTGATTGGGCCAGATCACGAACCACACATTGAACGCCATGATAAGGCCCAGCCACATGCCGATGCCGATCCAGGTCAGATGCACCGAGCCCATGCCCCAGCCGAGCAGGAAGGCCTCGAACAGCCAGCCCTGCTGCCAGCCGAGGATGACCCCGAACAGCACCGTCGATGCGGCGGCCCAGGGGAACCAGAACAGCGCCGCGGGCGCGATGTGTTTGCCGACGGCCGGTTTCAGGTCGTCGGGGATTTTCGGCATGGTCGGGATTTGCACAAAGTTGAAGTAGTACAAAAGCCCGATCCACATGATGCCCGAAATGACGTGGATGAAGCGGACCAGAAGTCCAAAATCAAAACTCTCCATGGCTCTGCTCCTCCCTTACGCGATCAAGGGTGCAACGAACCAGAGGATCACGGTCAGCACCACACCGGCGGCGACCGTGTATCTGAGGTCGGTTAGGATTACGTCCATGTGTATCTCCCCCTCGTGGAGTTGGTGATGCGAGCCCCCAAACCATGAAGGGCGCATGCGAATCACTACCAAAGCATGTGATTCGGTTTAACCCCTGGCGTTTTAGGGGAATCCCCGACAAGCGGCCTGGACAAAGAGAAAGGCGCACCTCCTGTTGGAGATGCGCCTTCCCGTGTCGTGGATTGAATACGGCTTAGTCGAACTGGTCGGAAACAGCCACGTAGCGCGCGAAGTCGGGCGTATCGAATGAGTGGCCGTTGCGGTCATTAAATTGCAACGTCCCGCCATTCCAGTACCAGCGGACGCCCACCCGAATGAATTGTTGATTCATCGGATCGTCTTCATCGCAGTTGCAGAAGTAGCCGTGGTCATAACGGCCATAGACACTAACGCCATTGGGCAGCATATGTTCGACTTCGATGGCCCAGAAATCGAGCGGGGCCTGGTCGTCGCCTTCCACATAGCCCCGGCCAATGCCGAACTCCCCTTCAACAACCGTATTCGGCGTGATGAAGTAACGCCCCGTCAGCCGCATATACAGCAGCTCGTAGAGATGCCGGCGGTAGCATTCCGAGCAATCATCGACCGGGTCGAAATATCCGGCTTGGCCGTAAAGGGTGAAATCGTCCCAAAAGAGCTGCCCTTCCACGCCGGCGAGCAGGTAGGTATTTACTTCCGGGCCGCCGCTCGACTGAATGACATCGTAGCTTCCCACGCCCGCAAACACACCGGCCGCATGGCGTTCGGGATTGCGCGCGAACAGGTGAATGACCCCGCCATAGTTAAAGAACTCATTGCCAACCGATTGGCCTTCCATCCCGGTGCCGTATTGCACGGAAGCCTCGGCCTGGTAGCCGTAACCAGGGCCAATCGGCGCCTGATAGATGACGCCGCCGCCGATAAGAAACGGATTAGCGCCGTCAAAGTCACTATCGTCACTTTCGATGTGGCCGACCGACACATATCCATCAAGGGCGCCGGTGGACCCATCATTGCTGGCCAGTGCCGCCGGAATTGACAGAACCGCCATCAGGGCGATTGAGCCCATACCAACAAAAAACTTCATCTTCCCCTCCAAGGGCCTGTGAAAGACAACAAAAACGCGAGAAAGATTCGTGACACTCCGAATCGTAGCCTATTTGCACCATAATTCGCAGAAAGACAAAAGGAATTATCTCCCGCTTGCCCCCAGGGACCGGGAAATGCCGTAGCTCTGTGACTTTTTCGATTCACTTTGCCCGGGCGGCCGCCCTCGGATCGGGCGGGGGTTCATGCGGCCTTCGCGCCAGCGGGTGGGGCGCCAGCAGGTGGGAGGAATGGGATCTCGCGCCGGACTTTAAGATTCAGCGCTCGCGGGGCTGGTTTGATGCGGAGGACTACCAGCGTCAGCGAGACGATAAGCGAAAGCAGGATCAGGACGTGTTCGGATGCGGTCATGGGCGCGGAGGATAGGCTTTGATTCAATTGGGGGTGGCTTCAGTGGAACGCTCGAAGAAAGCTGCCCGCGTTTGGAGTATTTTCTAGTTTGGAGATCATACGTCTTCAACTTGACCGGTCGCCGGGCACTGGGTGGTTTTCCTTAACCTGATATGCTCGGAACACACCAGTTGTCTTGGTGCTGATTCGAGCATGAAACACTGTTTGCGGGGAAATCGATATGAACCTGGCCGTCATAACATTGATCGTGGAAGTGTTTGGTGTCGCCGCCATCATAACTTCCTTGCTATACCTCGCAATTCAGATCAGGCAATCAAATCGGGCAACTCAATCCGCAACGGCAAGCGAGATTTCGGCGCGGTTCGTTACATGGATGGAAAAGTTCTCATCCATGGAAAATCTCAAATTCATAATGACGGATGAAAAGAAAGCTCTCGAAGAACTCACGGTTCCAGATCTCGTGGAGATCTTTGCCGCAATTCAAATTACTTTCAAGATGATAGAGGAAATGCACTACCAGTACTCAAAGGGATACATTGACGAAGAATTGTGGATCGGTTGGAGGGCATGGTTTGGCAATGTAAAGTCTTATAATATCAACGAGGTTTTCTTCGCGGCAAAACGAAGCAATTATTCGCCGGCCTTTGCGAAATTTTGGAATGAACTCCCCAATTCAAAGGGCGATAACCTGGTAACCTTGGCTGTCAGTTGCAAGAAGTCTGATCAATAAGACCGATAACTTCCTCACGTACCAATCGCACCGCTCTGGACCTTACACACGTTTCCATACAGTATGCCGCCACCATGGCGGGTGTAGCTCAGTGGTAGAGCATCAGCTTCCCAAGCTGAGGGCCGTGGGTTCGATCCCCATCACCCGCTCCAATTTTTCCAACCATCAAGAGACCGCTTTGTTGGACATTCACCTCGCCAGCTTTCCCGCCGCCGCCCGCAACGCCAAAGGCGCGCTGGTAGCGATTGATGTCTTCCGCGCTTTCACGACGGCGGCTTATGCCTTTGCAAGCGGCGCGTGCGAGATCGTCATGGTGGACGGTCTGGACGAAGCGCTTGCCCTTAAGCGCGGTGCCCGCGTGGACCTTGCCGTGGGTGAGCGCGGCGGGCATAGGCCCGAAGGCTTTGACCTTGGCAACTCGCCGACTGCTTTAAGCGAGATGTCCTTTTCCGGTACGCGCCTTGTGCTGACCACCACCAACGGCACCGCGGCCCTCGCCGCCGCGCCGGAAGGCACTGAGCTCTATGCCGCGTCGTTCGTGAATGCCCGCGCCACGGGGCTGGCCTTGCGTGAGGTAAAAGAGGCGACGGTGCTCGCCGCCGGGCGCAAGGGCGAGACGCGCGCGGACGAGGACGAGCTGTGCGCTCTCTATATTCGCGCCGTGGCGCTCGGCCATCCTTACAACGCGGATGCGTTGCAAGAGCTTCTGACGCGATGGTTTGCGACAGACGCGTTCCTGGCGACGCGCGCACAATACGGCCCGCGCTCGGACTGGCTTCTGGCCCTCGATTT
>JANQMY010000252.1 GCA_028279895.1 Alphaproteobacteria bacterium | reverse complement strand
GTCGATCAGCACCTCGCTCAACGCCGCCACGTCGCGCAGGCCCATGTTGAAGCCCTGACCCGCAATCGGGTGAATGGCGTGCGCCGCATCGCCGACCAGCGCCAGACGCGGCGCGATATAGTCATGCGAAAGCTGCAAACTCAGCGGATAAGACCACCGGCTGCCGATGACTTTGGTGTCTCCCAGAAACGGCCCAAAGCGGTCCTGCACAGCAGCGTCGAACGCCTCGTCGGACATGGCCATGAAGTCCGGCGTCAGGTCCTTCCGTTCGGTCCACACCAAAGACGAACGATCCTGTGTTAGCGGCAGAATGGCGAAGGGCCCAGAGGGCAGGAAGTATTCGTGCGCGACCCCGCGATGGGGCTCCGCATGGGAAACCGTCGCCACGATGCCGCATTGGCCGTATGACCAACCGACGGTCTTAAGGCCCACCGACTGGCGGATACGGGAGTTCCGGCCATCCGCCGCGATGCACAGGCGGCCGCGCACCACCTGACCGTCGCCAAGGCTGATTTGAGCGCCCTCCGTATCGAATTCGGCCTGTTCCACAAGCCGAGGCGCCAGCAAGGTCACATTCGGCTCGGCCGTCATGCCTTTGTGCAGCGCCAGGCGCAAATGACGGTTTTCGATCATGTGGCCCAGGGGTTCGTCGCCGATCTCCTGATGATCGAAATGCAGAAACAGCGGCGCCGCGCCCTCGCGGACCTGGCCATCGGAGACGACGATGTCGTTGATGGGCTGGGCATCCGGCGCCAAATCATCCCACGGGCCGAGTTGCTGCAGCATGCGGCAGGAGGCAAAGGCCACGGCCGAAGCCCGCCCATCGAAGGCCGGCACCGTCTGCGCTGCCGGCTCGCCCGCATCGATGACAATGACCGAGAGCCCTCCCGACCCGGCGGCCAGCGCCAATGAAGCGCCCACCAGGCCGCCGCCCACAATCACCAAATCTGCCTGCTGTTGGTCCTTGCTCACGCAGGCGACTGTCTGACCTCGGGCACCGCAAGTCAAAGGACCAAATGCCACGCAATGCCCAAGAGAACTGCTCAAAAAACGTCCAAATCAGTTTCAATGATCAAAATTTAGGCAGCGCTTTTTGATCGTTTTTCCCGCATGGCGCCGCCGGAATCCGCAGAAACCGGGGTTTGTGCCAAGTCGGCACAGTTCTTGGAAGGGACTCTGTCGGCTGGGTGGGGCGATCGCCTTTCTTGAGGCGCCCGTCATGTTTCCGGACCCAGAAATCACGCCGCCGCCAGCGCGTTTTTTAGCTGGCAACGGCATCAAACGGGGAAGTCCGATGAAACTGATTATGGCGATTATTAAGCCGTTTAAGTTGGACGAAGTGCGGGAGGCTCTGACGGCCCTCGGCATCCAGGGACTGACGGTCACGGAAGTCAAAGGATACGGGCGTCAAAAGGGCCATACCGAAATTTATCGCGGCGCAGAATACGCGGTGAGTTTTCTCCCAAAACTGAAGATCGAAATTGCTGTGACCTCGGAGAACGTGGAGCGGGTGGTGGATGCCATCGGCAATGCCGCGAAAACCGGGCAGATTGGCGATGGGAAGATCTTCGTCTACTCAATCGACCAAGTCATGCGAATCCGCACGGGGGAAACCGATGCGGATGCTCTTTAGGAGAGGCAAGATGAAATTCACGACTAAAATGCTTTCGGCTGTGGGCGCAGCCGGGCTGCTCACGGTAGGGGTGCCAGATGCTGCATTTGCCGCCACGCCCGACGAGTCAGCCTTTATCTTTAACTCGCTGCTATTCTTAATCGGCGGCTTCCTGGTTATGTTCATGGCCGCCGGCTTCTGCATGCTGGAAGTGGGCATGGTGCGGTCCAAAAACGCCGCAACCATCTGTGTGAAGAATATCGGCCTCTATTCCATCGCCGGCCTGATGTATTTCTTCCTGGGCTACAATTTGATGTATGCCGGTGTCGATACCAATGGCGGTTACTTCGGCACGCCGATTCCGTGGTCTGCGGATTTGGCCGGTCTCATCGAAGACGGCACCTATGTGGGCGACAACGCGTCCTACTCGCCGGCGTCCGACTGGTTCTTCCAAATGGTGTTCTGCGCAACGGCCGCGTCGATCGTGTCCGGTACGATTGCGGAACGCGTGAAGCTGTGGCCGTTCTTCATCTTCGTCGCAGTTCTGACCGGCATTCTTTACCCGATCACGGGTTCCTGGCAGTGGGGCGGCGGTTGGCTGGCTGAAGCCGGCTTCTCCGACTTTGCCGGATCGACCGTTGTACACTCGGTCGGTGGCTGGGCTGCTCTCGTCGGCGCCATCTTGATCGGCGCGCGCTCCGGTAAATACGGACCCGACGGCTCGATCAACCCGATCCCCGGATCTTCCTTGCCGTTGGCCACGTTGGGCACCTTCGTTCTTTGGCTCGGCTGGTTCGGCTTTAACGGCGGGTCTCAATTGGCGGCCGGTACCGCCGCGGACATTGACGCCGTGGCCACCATCTTCGGCAATACGAATATTGCTGCAGCTGCCGGCTGTGTTACCGCGATGCTGTTGAGCCAAGTGCTTTACGGCAAAGTCGACCTAACCTTCGCGTTGAACGGCGCATTGGCCGGTCTGGTGTCGATCACCGCCGAACCGCTGGCCCCGAGCTTCGGTATGGCTGTCGTCATCGGCGCGATCGGCGGTGTACTGGTCGTCCTTTCGGTGCCTGTGCTGGATCGTCTAAAGATCGACGATGTGGTCGGCGCCATCCCGGTACACTTGGTCGCCGGCATCTGGGGTACCATGGCCGTTCCGCTCACCAATGGGGATGCCGCGTTCGGCACACAAGCCCTGGGCGTTGTGGCCATTGGTGCCTTCACGGTTGTGGCCAGCTTGATCTTCTGGCTCGCCCTTCAATTCACGGTCGGCCTCAGAGCGTCGGAAGAAGACGAACTGGGCGGTCTCGACCAATCGGAACTCGGCCTCGAAGCCTATCCGGAATTCGGGCGCGGAGCGTAACCTCCCTACCGTTCCCTGTTGCGTTCCTAACAGGCGAACAACTTCAAAGCCTGGGGGTGCCCAAGCACCTCCAGGTTTTTTTTGTGCCCAAAGACAAATAGACCGGTTACCGCTTTATCGGTTGTGTCTTAAGACCGTGCCTCCTAAAAAGTTGCCTTGCTAATGCCATTACGCCGACAGGGCCCAACCCGGGCGCTTGAGGGGCAAGAAAGGATTTCGGTCATGGTCAGGATCGCCTCTATCCCACGTGCAGGTTTGCTTGGTGCCATCGGCTTGCTGGCGGCCACGACGATGAGCCCGGCGTTTGCGCAAGAGGGCGGCCTCGATTCCGGCGACACCGCTTGGATGATGACAGCCACCGCCCTGGTACTGCTCATGACCATTCCCGGCCTCGCCATGTTCTATGGCGGCATGGTCCGCCAAATGAATATTCTGGCGACCGCCGCGCAGAGTTTTGCGGTCGCCGCCGTAATGTCGGTCCTATGGATGGTCATCGGCTACAGCCTGGCCTTTTCGGATGGCGGCAATGTGAATGATTATGTGGGCGGCCTGAGCAACGCGTTTCTACGCGATCTGAGCGTCGATTCGCTGGAAGGCACCATTCCTGAATCCGTCTTCATGACGTTCCAGATGACATTCGCCATCATCACCCCGGCGCTGATTACCGGCGCCTTTGCCGATCGCATGAAGTTTTCGGCCATGCTGGTCTTCCTAAGCGCGTGGATGGTGCTCATCTATGCCCCGGTTTGCCACTGGGTATGGGGCGGCGGCTTTCTGGGTCAAGACGGCGTGCTCGACTTCGCCGGCGGCACGGTGGTGCACATCAATGCGGGCGTTGCCGGCTTGGTGGCGGCAATCGTACTCGGCAAGCGCCACGGTTTCGGAACGGAAAACATGGCACCCCACAACCTGACCTTCAGCGTGATCGGCGCCTCGCTGCTGTGGGTGGGCTGGTTCGGCTTTAATGCCGGTTCCGCCCTGTCCGCGGGCACGTCCGCCGGCATGGCCATGGCCGTCACCCAAATCGCCGCGGCGGCAGCCACCGTTTCCTGGATGCTGATGGAATGGATTTCGCGCGGTAAGCCGAGTGTACTGGGGCTGATTTCGGGCGCTGTGGGCGGCCTCGTGGCCATCACCCCGGCTGCCGGCTATGTGGACCCGACCGGTGCGTTGGTGATCGGCCTGATCGCCGGCGTGGCCTGTTATTGGGGCGCCACCAGCCTAAAGCGGGCCTTCGGTTATGACGACAGTTTGGATGCCTTCGGCGTGCATGGCGTGGGCGGCATTATCGGCGCCGTTCTCACCGGCGTGTTCGCGGTGGAAGCCATTGGCGGCACGGCCGGGGCGATCGAAGGCAATCTGAATCAGGTCTGGATACAAATCCAAGGCATCGTTGCCACCATCGTCTATTGCGGTATCGGCAGCTACTTCCTGCTCAAGATCGTCGATTTGACCATCGGTTTGCGGGTGACTGAGGAAGAAGAGATCGAGGGCCTCGACATCAACCTGCATGGCGAACGCATCCATTGATCCGTAGAGAGAGGGCTTTTCTGTTTACAGCCTAATTCATCCTTAGGCGGATGGATAAATCGGGGACGCCGAAAGGCGTCCGCTCGCCGTTTGTTAACAGATCGTTAAGGGTTGCGCCCTATAGCGTTTCCAGGTGAATTGCCAAAATCCGATATTGGCGGTTCACCGTCCGGAAACGCGTTAAAACAAAGACTTAGGGCACTTTTGTGATTCTATGAAAACCAAAAGTGCCCTAGACGAAAAGGGGTGGTCGGCTTAGCATTCTGCATGTCCCGAGCCGAGTCGCCGCGGGTGCCGAAACACCTCGAGCGGTATGAAATGAGTATGTGATGGTCCTTGGGCGATTTGAAGAGTTGCCGCCTTACGCCTTTCCGCGCCTTCGCGCATTGCTGGACGGCACGCCGCCCGGCGCGGACCCCATCAACATGTCGATTGGCGAACCCCAACATCCCATACCGCAACTCGTTCTGGACGTGCTGCGGGCCGAAGAACAGGGTTACGGCAAATATCCGCCCATGGGCGGCACGCCCGATCTGCTGGACGCGATCACAAGCTGGCTCGCCGCGCGCTACGGACTGGCCGATGATCTTTTAGACCCGGCACGTCATGTGGTGCCGCTGAACGGCACCCGGGAAGGCCTGTTCAACGCCTGCCTGTCGGTGACCCCGTACCGCAAGAACCGCCTGCAGCCCGCCGTGCTGATCCCAAATCCATTTTATCAATGCTATGCAGGTGCAGCGGTAACGGCGGGCGCCGAGCCGGTTTTCTTGCCCGCCCCCCAGGAAAACAATTTCCTGCCGGACTTCGACACTCTGCCGGTGGATCTGTTGAACCGGACAGCCTGCGTGTTTTTGTGTTCGCCCGCAAACCCCCAGGGCACCGTGGCGGATGTGGACTATTGGACCCGGCTGCTGAGCTTGGCCGAGAAGCACAATTTCGTCGTGCTGGCCGATGAATGTTACGCAGAGATCTACACCGACACACCGCCACCCGGCGCATTGTCGGCCGCCGGTGCCATCGGCTCAGTCAGCAATCTTTTGGTTTTTCATTCCCTGTCGAAGCGATCGAACCTGCCGGGCTTGCGGTCGGGCTTTGCCGCCGGGGATCCGGAGCTGATCGCCGCCTTCAAACATTTCCGTAACTATGGCGGCGCCGCAAGCCCTTTACCGGTGCAAGCGGCGGCGGCCGCTGCATGGCGCGAAGAATCCCATGTGGAAGAGAATCGCCGCCTCTACCGGGAAAAGTTCGACCTAGCACAAAACATCCTAGGCAACCGGTTTGGCTTCTACCGCCCCGCCGGGGGCTTTTACCTGTGGCTCGATGTGGGTGACGGGGAAGCCGCCGCCGCGAAACTTTGGCGCCAGGCCGGCGTGCGTGTGTTGCCCGGCCGCTATCTGGGGCGAGACGATCCGGAGCTGGGCGCGGCGGGGAATCCGGGCCACGCTTTCATTCGGGTTGCCCTGGTCAATGACGTCGCCAGCACGGCCACGGCCTTGGAGCGTATGAGCCAATGTCTGTAGCCGCCCGCAAAAAACGCCCTGTGGGCGAAAACGCCTTCGGCAAGTCATCCTGGCATTGGATCTGGACCAATGTGCTGCCACCGCCCGTGCGCCGCTTTCTGTTCCGGCGTTTGACGGAAGCGGTGGGTCTTGCACTGATCACCGGTGCCATCGGCCTGGCGATTTCTTTGGTGAGCTTCTCGCCGTCCGATCCCACTTGGAACCGGGCCACGGCGGAAACGCCCATCAACCTGCTGGGCTTCTACGGCGCGGTCGCTGCGGATCTGGCCTATCAAGTCTTCGGCTTGCTGGCGCTGCCCCTGTTCTTACCCATCGGTGGGCTGGGCTGGCTGCTGCTGCGCCACCAGCCCCTTTTGCCAGAGGGGTGGACGCCCCGCCTGCGCCTTGCTGCCTGGCCTGTCTCTTATTTTTGCCTGGGCGCGTTCGGCTCGGCGATTGCCGCCCCTCAAAGCTGGCCCTTCGAAGTGGGCATGGGGGGATTGGTGGGGGACCAGTTGCTGCTCGCGACGGCCGAGGTCTTTTTAGGCTGGCTGGACCGGGGCAGTGCCTTTTTTGCCGCTGCCATCTCCACCGGATTTTTGGGACTGGGCTGCCTTGCCTTCGCCACCGGATTCGGCGCCCATGAAGCGTGGCAGACCGCAGCGTTCTTGGTCCGCCAAAGCCGCCGATTGCTGACCCGGTATCGGGAATTGGACATGCTTGGCACGACGGACCGGTCCCCTGCGCAAGAACCGAAACTGGCGCCGCTGGATCAATTACGGGCCGTCGCACGGGCCTCGGATTTTGTGCCGGAGCGCACCGTCGCCACGCCGGATATCGAAGATGACGACGAATTCGACGAGCCGTTGGATACCAGCCGGGTGAAACGCGGCCCCGCACGCCTGAAGAAGGGCAAACGCGAGCGGCGCGAAGCGCAACCTTCCTTCAAACTGCGGGACCGGGACTATGAATTGCCGCCGCTAAGCCTGTTGGCAAAGCCGAAAGCGCGCACCAAATCCGAGGAAGTCAGCGACGAGAGCCTGGAACAGAATGCCCGGCTTTTGGAAAGCGTGTTGGACGATTTCGGCATTCGCGGCGAGATCATCCAGGTGCGGCCCGGCCCGGTGGTCACACTGTATGAACTCGAGCCGGCGCCGGGGATTAAGTCGTCCCGCATCATCGGCTTGGCCGACGACATCGCCCGCTCCATGAGCGCGGTGTCCGCCCGCGTCGCCGTCATTCCCGGCCGCAACGTGATCGGCATCGAACTGCCCAATGCGCGGCGGGAAATGGTCTATCTGCGGGAGCTTTTGTCGTCGGTGGAATACGAAACGGGCAAGGCCCCACTGACCCTGGCGCTGGGTAAGAACATCGGCGGTGAACCCATCACGGCCGATCTGGCGCAGATGCCCCATTTGCTGGTGGCAGGCACAACCGGTTCCGGTAAGTCGGTGGCGATCAACACCATGATCTTGTCGCTGCTCTACCGTCAGTCGCCGGAACACTGCAAGCTGATCCTGATCGACCCGAAAATGTTGGAACTATCCGTATACGACGGTATTCCGCATCTGTTGGCACCAGTGGTGACCGACCCGAAAAAGGCGATCGTGGCGCTCAAATGGGTGGTGCGGGAAATGGAAGACCGGTACCGCAAAATGTCCAAGCTGGGCGTGCGGAACATTAGCGGGTTTAACGCCCGCCTGGCCGATGCGGAGCAAAAAGGCGAAGAGCTTAAGCGCACGATTCAAACCGGCTTCGACAAGGAATCCGGCGAACCGATTTTCGAAGAAGAGATCATGGATCTCGACCCCATGCCGTTCATCGTCGTCATCGTCGACGAGATGGCCGATCTGATGATGGTGGCGGGCAAGGAAATCGAAGGCGCGGTGCAGCGGCTGGCACAAATGGCCCGGGCCGCCGGCATTCACATGATCACGGCCACTCAGCGGCCCAGCGTCGATGTCATTACAGGCACGATCAAAGCCAATTTCCCAACGCGCATTTCGTTCCAAGTGACGTCCAAGATCGACAGCCGCACCATTCTCGGCGAGCAGGGCGCCGAACAGCTTTTGGGCCAGGGCGACATGCTGTACATGGCCGGCGGCGGCCGTATCCGCCGCGTCCATTCGCCCTTCGTGTCGGACGATGAGGTGGAACAGGTGGTCTCGTTCCTCAAGAAACAGGGCATGCCGGAATATGTGGAAGCGGTCACCGAGGGCAGCGATGACGATGAGGGCGACGACCCGTTCGGCCTGGGCCTTTCCGGCGGCAATTCCGGCGACGCCCTTTACGACAAAGCCGTGGCCATCGTGGCCCGGGACCGAAAAGTGTCCACCAGCTATATCCAGCGCCGCCTGCAGATCGGCTACAACCGTGCCGCTCGTATTGTGGAGGAAATGGAAGAGCAAGGGGTTATCTCAGGTCCGAACCATCAGGGACGCCGGGAAGTTCTCGTGGGCGATCATAGCGCCTGACGGCGCTATTTTTGTTGACGTACCAGGCCTCCCCACTCCCCCGTCCCAACCACCCCAAGGGTACCCTGTTTCGGGTGGTTGGGACGGGGGAGTGGGGAGGTTTAGGTTTCTAACATCGTCTTATTCATCCTCAATTCAGCCGTATTTGTCATGATGGTAGGGCAAACGAGATCACGTCTCGACGACCCGTAAGAAAGAAGCCCCATGAGTTCCACGCGCCGCAGCCTGTTGAAGACATTTGCCGCCTTGGCGGTGGCGACCACCTGGGCCATTCCCGCAAGCCACGCGAAGCCGTCGGCAGAAGATACACGCGACCTCGCGCGCATCAGTGCCTACCTCAACCAACTGCAAACCCTGCAAGGCAAATTCCGGCAAATAGATGACGACGGCGCCGAATCCGTCGGCGTGTTTTTCCTGCAGCGGCCGGGCAAGCTGCGCTTCGAATACATTTCGCCGCCGGAACAGCCCACCCTGGTGGCCAGCGGCAAATGGGTGACCTTGGAGAATCACCAGCTCAAAACCGTCAATCGGTATCCGCTAAAGGCGACACCGCTCAAAATTCTGCTGAAGAAAAATGTGAACCTTTCGAAGGACACGGACATTATTGCAATTGACCGGTCGCCGGGGCTGCTCAGCGTGACCGCGCGCGAACGTGCCGGTAAAGCGCAGGGGGAGCTGACCATGGTGTTTGCCGCCCCGGCTCTGGAGCTGCGGCATTGGGTGGTGCGCGATTCGAATGGCTACACCACGCAGGTGTCGCTCATGGAGGTGCGCCGCGATGTGGAGATCGAACCGGCGCTGTTCATCCCCGCGGACAAGTAACGCAAACGTGAACCCAAGAAATTTGCCTGTTCTGAGTGCATTTCCGCTGTGTCACTCGCGCAACATCGCAAGCGCAAAAACACCACGTTCAAGTTTTTCTTCAAAGTGTTGCAGAAAATCACAGATTTTCATTGAAACCCACCCGGCAAAGGAATATCTTGGTTTTGCAGGCGGATGAGACAGCGGTTGAATTTGCATTGCCCCCCCCGCTAGCAAATTCGATCCTCATTCGCAGGCGCCGGCCTATCCCCTCCCGGCGCTAGCGCAACAAAGCGCATGTGAGCGCCCGGTCACTTGTTGATCGGGCGCTTTTTTTTATGTGGTTGCACTTCCACCCGCTCTCCCGTCCCAACCACTCAGCGCGCGCACTTCCCATGGAAGTGCCGCGCACCGTTCTATATTGTCGCGTTTCCGGACGGTGAACCGGTACCCACTTCACCTGGAAACGCTCCAGGGTACCTTTGGGGTGGTTGGGCAGGGGGAGTGGGCGGCCAGGATCCTATCTATGCAAGACGATTCCGAAGAAGACGACATATTCGAAGATTGGGATGTGGCCGAAGACTGGCCCACATTGCCGCTGGTCAAACGCTTTCTAAAGGCGCTCACACGGGTCAATTGGCTGGCCAATGTGGGGGCGGGCCTGTCGCCCGAAGCGAGCGATGCAGCGCGCCATTATTTGGATGCGCTCGGCTTTCCCGAAGTGGATCTGTTCGCCGTGCCCAGTTGGGAAGACGCCGCCGATGCCGCCGCCAATGTAGGCGTCGATTCGGCGGCGTGGGAGGCGGAGGAGCAAATGCGCATCGCGCTCGCCACCGACGCCGCCGACTTGTTGGGCGAACCGGTGATCGAAATTTTGCTGACCCATGTGTCCGCCTTGATCGGCAAGACGGTCCGCGCAACCACGGAAGAAACCGCCGCGCTTTGG
>JANQMY010000246.1 GCA_028279895.1 Alphaproteobacteria bacterium | reverse complement strand
TGGGACAACGCCAAGAAGTACATCGAAGACGGCAATCACGGCGGCAAGGGCTCGGAAGCCCACAAAGCGGCTGTGACGGGCGACACCGTAGGCGACCCTTACAAGGACACGGCGGGCCCGGCCGTGAACCCGATGATCAAGATCACGAATATCGTGGCGTTGCTGCTGCTGGCGGTTCTGGCGCAGTAGCTTCGATCATCGCGCTAATAAGAAAGGCCTCTCTTAGAAGGGGCCTTTTTTGTATCTTTTAAAGCGCTCGCTGCTCGGCGCCGCGCGGAATATCTACTGCCCGCCGATTCGCGATGCGTCGAAGCGGCCCAGATTTCCGAAGACTTGCTCAAGCAAGGTGAGCTCCTTGCCGCGGGTCGGCGTCTCCCGGCCGACAATGTTCACCTTTTTGCCGTCTTCCAGATCGTAATAGGTGACGCCTTCGACCAAATTGTCCGTATCGAAGCGCACCTCAACGATCTCGCGTTTGGTGGTCTTAGGGTTGAAGAAGGCGAACCGTTCTTCCTCGCTGGAAATGTAGTACCAGGTGTTGGCATCGAAGGTGCCGATGGTCGACGGGGAGCCAAGACGGCTGGCGATCGACGATTTGTTATCGATGCCGGACCGAATCGTGGCCAGCTTTTCCGCATCCGGAATATAGCCGCGCTGGTCGACCACAGGAGAACAAGCTGCCGCGCCCGTAAGGCCGGCTGCTAGAATTGCTGGCAGAAGAGCATTTTTGGATACGCGAAACATGTGAAGTGTCCTTGCCCTAACCTATTGATTTCCGGCCCTTTGCCGGGCCGATGCACATGATATTGACTTACCCCGAAGGGCTCTCTAGTTCAACATTAAGAGAAAGCGCCCGTGATGCCAGTGACCAACATAAAAAATGCCTGGGTCGCATTCCGCGACCGGTTGTCAGCCCGCCACGATCAGATTGATGCGGTTCATGAGCTGTATGCGGCCGTTGTCGAACAGGCACGGCAGCCCCTGTTTTACCGGGAATTGGGCGTGCCGGATCGGCTTGATGGCCGCTTTGACCTCATTGTTCTGCACCTTTTTTTCGTTCTGAGGAAGTTGGGCGAGGATGGCCGAACCAGGCAAGGCCACGAGAAACAGCTTTTAGGCCTGTTCTTTTCGGATATGGACCGGTCGCTTCGGGAAATGGGCGTCGGCGATCTCTCTGTGGGTAAAAAGATCCGAAATATGGCTGAAGCCTATTATGGCCGCGCGGCGGCCTATGAAGAGGCACTGGCCGCGCCCGAGGGGGCGGCGCTGGAACGGGCCTTGGAACGAAACATTTATGCGGGAGAAGCGCCACAAAACGCCTTGCCGCAGCTTGCAGCCTATGTCCGACACCTGTCGACGGTACTGGACGCGGCACCTCAGGAGTCGATCGCCGTCGGTCACGGCTTGGGTGCTTGTTTTGAGGCGGCACTTCACCATCTGACAAGCCATGGCACAGCCTGACCCACCCCTTGAATACAGCGTGGTGCTTCACCCGGCATCGATCGATGCGGACGGCGCCCCACATGTGCTGGCACCGGATGCCGAGCAACGCATGGCGATTGCCGGCCGTCTTGGACTTGAAGCATTGCCGTCGTTCCGCTGTGAGGTGGTTTTGTCGCCGTGGGGGCGGGGCGGGTGGCAGGTCAAAGGCACCCTGTCGGCCCAGGTACAGCAGACCTGCGTCGTCTCGTTGGAGCCGGTGAACAATACCGTCGAAGAGATCTTTCTGGTTAGATACTTGCCGGCAAAAGCTCTGGCTGCCTTTGAAAAAGGTCAGGACGAATTGTTGGCGGATCCGAGCGAAGAAGACCCGCCCGAATTGTTGCCGGACGCCGGAATAGATGTAGGAGAGCTTGCGGTCGAGTATTTGTCGCTGGCACTCGATCCTTACCCGCGCCGCGATGATGCGGTGTCGGATTTTGCCGAAGAGGCGGAGGAATCGGAAACGGCCGGGCGACCCAACCCTTTCGCCGCGCTGTCGGAACTCAAGAAAAAGGTGTAAGCCTCTGAAAAAAGGGGAAAAAGATCGTATTTTCCGAGGGGCGATGCAGATATCGGTTGAGTCTTCGCGCCAAATCAGTATGGTCTGCCCGCCGATTGGGCAATCGGCCTCACGACATTCAGACATCCGCGCCCAAATAGGATGAGAGGGCAGCCTGATGGCAGTACCTAAAAGGAAAGTTACAAAATCGAAGCGCAATATGCGCCGCGCACATGATCGCCTCAGCGGCAGTGCATTTGGGGAATGCCCCAATTGCGGCGAGCTGAAGCGCCCGCATCATGTGTGCGCTTCGTGCGGCTATTATGATGGCCGGGAAGTGGTGGACACGACAGACGCCGCCTAAGGCACCCGCATGTTTTCGAAAACATGCGGTGTTCTTCGGTTCATGGTTGATCGCGCGATCGGACGGTGGACCGGTTTTCAAGTCACCCGATTGCGCCCTAGGGCACTTTTGGTTTTCATAGAAACACAAAAGAGCCTAAGTCTTTATCTTAGCGCGTTTCCGGACGGTGAACCGTTACACACTTCACCTGGAAACGCTATAGGTTAGTCGCTTGACAAAACCACGCACCATTTCACTGGATTTGATGGGGGCCGATGCAGGCCCCAAAATCGTCGTGGACGGTGCCGAGATTACGCGTGTGCGTTGTCCGGATGTGCGCTACCTCATGTATGGCGACCGCGCATTGGTCGAACCGCTTTTGGCGGCCTATCCGGATCTGCAGGCGATTACCGAGGTCCGCCACACCGACAAATTCATCACCATGGAAGACAAACCGGCCCAGGCAATTCGCAAGGGGCGGGATACGTCCATGTGGCATGCCATCAGCGCGGTTCAACAGGGTGAGGCGGATGTCGTGGTCTCTGCCGGCAACACCGGCGCGCTCATGGCGATGGCCAAGATTCAGCTCCGTACGATGCGGGGGGTCGACCGCCCGGCGATCGCGGCTCTCTGGCCGACAGAGCGCGGGGAATCGGTGGTCCTGGACGTGGGCGCCAATGTGGACTGTGACGAGCGCCAATTGGTCACCTTTGCTATTATGGGCGAAGCCTTTGCTCGGGCCGTCTTCGGCTTGCAACGGCCGTTGGTGGGCGTGCTGAATATCGGCACGGAAGAGGTCAAAGGAAACGAAGCGGTCAAAGCCGCCGCGCAGATCCTTCAGGATGCGGATTTACCGATCAAGTTCTACGGCTTTGTAGAAGGCGACGATATCGGCGCGGGCACGGTCGATGTGGTGGTGACCGACGGATTTACCGGCAATGTCGCCCTCAAAACCGCCGAAGGGACCGCCCGGCTGATTTCTCACTATCTGTCCACGGCGATCCGCCGCTCCCTGTTCGCGCGCATCGGCTATTTACTGGCCTCGGGGGCGTTTAATGTTTTGCGCACCAAGATGGACCCCCGGTCCGTCAATGGCGGTGTCTTTCTCGGGCTGAACGGCTTGGTCGTGAAGAGCCATGGCGGTACCGACGAAATGGGCATGGCCAGTGCAGTAGAACTTGCCCACAATATGATTTCACATGACTTGGTCGAAAAAATCGAACAAGACGTGCAGCACATTTACGGCACGGAAGACGCCGAGGTGCCGGAGTTAAGGCCCGCCAACAAAGAGGTATCCGCCTAATGACCGCAGTCCGGTCTGTGCCGCTGGGGTGCGGTGCGTATCTCCCCGAACGAATTGTCACAAACGAAGAGTTGGCTAAAAAAGTCGACACGACCGATGAATGGATTGTGGCGCGAACCGGGATCAAGCAGCGTCACATCGCGGCGGATGACGAATTGACGTCGGATTTGGGCATCGAGGCCTCCCGCCGGGCGCTTGACGATGCCGGCATGGACCCGCGCGATCTGGATTTGATCGTCATGGCCACGGCGACGCCGGACGACACCTTTCCCGCGACCGCGACCAAAGTTCAGGCTGCTTTGGGCATGACGCGCGGCGCTGCCTTTGATGTCCAGGCCGTGTGCTCCGGCTTTGTCTTCGCGGTATCGGTGGCGGACAATTTTATCAAAGCGGCCCAGGCGGAAAACGTGCTGGTGATCGGTGCCGAGACCTTCTCGCGCATTCTCGATTGGGAAGATCGCACCACCTGCGTGCTGTTCGGTGACGGCGCCGGGGCAATGGTATTGTCCAAAGGAGAGGGCGACGGGACCACGGCGGATCGGGGGGTGCTCACCAATCATCTGCATTCGGACGGCCGGCTGCGCGACATGCTGTATGTGGACGGCGGTCCTTCAAGCACCCAGACGGCTGGATTTTTACGCATGCAAGGGCGAGAAGTGTTTCGTCACGCCGTGGACAATATCTCCGAGGTCATCCACGAGGCGCTGGACGCCACCGGCCTTCAAATTTCGGATATTGATTGGTTTATCCCGCACCAGGCAAACAAGCGGATTTTGGATGGCACTGCCAAAAAGATCGGTCTGCCGGCCGACCGGTTGGTGGTGACCGTCGATAAACACGCCAATACGTCGGCCGCATCCGTCCCGTTGGCTCTCTGCGACCTCAAAGAGAATAACAAGCTCAAGCAAGGTGATTTGCTGCTGCTGGAGGCCATGGGCGGCGGCTTTACCTGGGGCTCGTCGCTTATTCGGTGGTAGGCTCGTCTATCTCTTTTGACGAGGTAGACAGCATGACGGATGGCCCGGGCCTATGATACGCTCATACCGCTCTAGTCGCTCGTGTCAGCCGCCGCTTCATCCCAGTAATGTGGAGCGAGAAAGCGCGTGATGGCAACATAGCCAAGAATTGTGGCTGGTGCCAACACGGTGCGGATCGCCACCCAGGTGTCCGTGTCCTGGGTCCGCCACGCCACTTCGTTTAAGCCGGCGAGTAGAAGCGCAAATCCGATCCACCAAAGGGTTACCACTCGCCATCCTTCAGCCGTCAGTTTCACCTGTGCGCCCAAGGCCCGTTCGAGAAAGGTCGGACGGAACAACAGCCCCACCGCAAGGGCGGTGGCAAACAGAAGATCGCCGATGGTCGGGCGGATCTTGATAAACAGCTCGCTGTTCAGGATCAGGCTTGCACCGCCTAACGTCAGCACCAAGAACAACGTCACCACCGCCAGCACGGGGACACGCCGTTCGACCAGCAGCCCGGCAGCAACGGCCATAATCGTTGCTACCATCACCGCGGCCGTTGCGGTCATCAGCCCCCATCCTAGATTGACGGCAAAGAAAATGAAGGCGGGGAACAACTCGCTAAGTGTGCGGAAAGTCATTAGGGGGCGTAGGAATTCCATGGTTCTGGCTGACGACCGGTAACGCTTTGTTAAATCTCTCTTTGTCCCGTTAAACGGGAAATCAAGACCCTGTTAACCTTGAAATGCGAGTATGGGTCCGGGAGCAATGTCGATACAAGACCAATGACAAGACAGCAAGCCGACCAAAAGGCGCAGATCCATATAGGGCAAAGTATCGAAGAACAGCGCGTCCGCATCCTTTTTGAAGATGCGTCCGTCTTGTTTTATGCCAGCAACATCCCTTTTGGGCTCTTTTATGCGTTCGTTTTTTGCGGACTGGTACCCCAGGTGGGGGTTGCCCCGGTCGAGATCGGCGCCATTTGGGCAGCCGCGGTTCTTGCCCAGGCGATATTTGGGATGGTGGTTGCGGACGCCTACCAAAAGAACAAATGGTCCATATCAACGGAAAACTGGATTCGTCTGCTTGCCTTAATCTGGTTTTCTTCGGGCGTGGTTTGGGGCGGCCTCACCTGGCTCATGTGGCAGCCGGAAAACTCGATAAACCAAGCCCTCCTGATCGTTATCGTGCTTGGCGCCGAGGTCATTATCTTTTTCTGCATTGCGGCAAGTTTTCCGCTCCTGTGTGCCGGTCTCATCCCGCTGGCGGTGATCAGTTTTGCCAAGTTCGTTACAGCGGATGGCGCATTGTCGGGGATTGTCGGTGCGGCCTCGCCACTGTTCACGGGGCTCCTGATCTTCTTTGGCTATAAGACCGCGGAGCGCTATCGCGAAGTGTTCGAATTGCAGCAAGCAAATGCGGAATTGGCACACAAGTTCGAAGAAGAACGAGATAAGGCGGAGGCGGCATCGCAGGCGAAGTCTGAGTTTCTGGCGACAATGAGTCACGAGATCCGTACACCGATGAACGGCGTATTGGGGTTTTCGAGTTTGCTGAACAATACCGCGCTGGATGACACCCAACGTGACTATGTAAGGTCCATAAAAGGCAGTGCTGAAACTCTACTCAGCATCATCAACGATATTCTAGATATCTCCAAGATCGAGGCGGGCGCCCTGACATTGGATTCCGAAACGTTCTCGTTGAGATCGGTGATTGAGAGCGTGTTGTCGCTTCAGCGACCGAAAGCGCAGGCCAAAGGTCTCGACCTAGCCATGCATTTGGATGCAGGCCTGCCGGCCCATTTGGTGGGCGATAGCGGTCGCATCCGTCAAATGCTGATGAACTTCGTCGGCAATGCGGTCAAATTTACCGAAACGGGGTCGATCGCAGTCATCGCTCGCCCGGACCCGGATGAGACCGCACCGGACGGAACGGTGCGTGTGCTGATCGAAATTGTCGATACTGGGATCGGCATTCCCCAAGACAAGGTTGACAGTCTTTTCGAGCGGTTCACCCAAGTGGACAGTTCGCGGACACGGCGCTTCGGCGGGACCGGCCTCGGGCTGGCCATCTGTAAGGAACTGGCCGTTGCCATGGGCGGCAAGGTATCGGTCCAGAGTCATATCGGGGTCGGCAGCACTTTCTTTGTGACGCTGCCGTTGGGCGTTGCGAGAAGCGCGCCGGCGGCCGCACCGGCCGATGAGTCGGTTGACTTAACGAACCGCCGAATTCTCGTCGTCGATGATATTGCGCTCAACCGCACAATCTTCGAATTGATGCTGAAAGGCCGGGGGCTTTCCGTCGTATCGGCCTCGGATGCGCGCGCGGCGACGAAGAAAATCGAGGGCGCCCGAAAAACAGACGCGCCCTTCGATGCCGTCATTATCGACCACATGATGCCGGGCATAGATGGCGTAGAGTTCGCGCATCGTCTGAAGTCATCTCCGGAAACGGCCGATCTGCCATTGGTGCTGTCTTCTTCGTCCGATCTTGTCAGCGAAAGCGAGGCCAAGCGGCTCGGCTTTGTGGCCAGGGCGGCAAAGCCCATCCGCGAACCTGAAATCCTAGAGGCGCTGTGCGCCGCTATTTGGCAGGGGAGTGGAGAATCCGAACCCATTGAGCCCGCACCCGCCGCGCGTAAACCTGTGACCTCGGCGGCGGACGCTGCAGCGGACGTTGCGCCGGACACGCCGCCGCCGGATCTAGTACCCGATGGGCGCGCGCCAACCATTGCAGCGCGGATCCTCTTGGTAGAGGACAATCCGGTAAATCAGCAGCTCGTTCTGGCGGCTCTTTCGATCCTGCCCGTGTCTATTGACGTTGCTCATGACGGCATCGAAGCCGTCACCGCCGTTAAATCGTTTCCTTACGACCTCATTCTGATGGATATCCAAATGCCGAATATGAACGGCATAGAGGCAACCCGGAAAATCCGTGCGATGCCGAACGCGGGCAATGACATTCCGATCATTGCCATGACGGCAGACGCCATGGCCGGCGACAAGGAGCGCTACCTGTCGGAAGGCATGACCAACTACATCGCCAAGCCGATCGATTTGGCTGCCATGTTAGAGATGATTGATACCTATTTGGATCTGGCGAGCGCTTCTGTTGCGACCAATGCCGACGGTTCCCAAGCGCCGGAACCATCCGTCTCTCAGGCTTCGGGTTAGAGCGCCGGGCGAAAAAGTGGAATCCGGTTTTTCGCGCTACCGGCGCGACCATCAAAGAATCCGTAGCATGGGCTGCCATCGTCGAAAGTTCGATTAGTCCTGTCGCTCTCATAACCTTCGCTTTAGATTAAACGGGTCAAGCGCAACGTCTGGGGGGCGGGGCGGTCGGACGGCCGGGCCCCGAACATCACATGGCACTCACTTATTTCATGCTGGTCTGCGGTATCACAATCTTCCTTTTTGGCGTTTTGGCTTTCGGCCGCTCCTACCTGATCTTGTTGCGCAGTTTCGGCGTCGGTACGCCGCTGGAAGAGGGCGCGGTAACGCGCCTCGGCATTACGTCGTTGATGGCGTTCGGCATTGTCGCCACATTTTTCGGATTCGCGCTGGCTATCGACGGCATCGACATTGTGTCGGCCAATCTCGGTCTGCCCAAAGCGTTTTTCTTTCATGACGATACGGCGGCCAACCGGTTTCTGTTTGCGCTGGACGAACTGTGCAAAGCGATCTTCTGGGACATCCCCGAGGTTTACGGCTGGTCGCTGAGCGGCGTCGAACACAATCCGGAGAATTTGGTTGCCGCCAGCGTTATAGCCATCTACCGCACGGCAGCGGCGGTGTTGTTGGTGCCCGTTATCACGATCTTAGTGCCGCGTCGCTTCGCCGAATCCCCCGCTTGATGGTCGTGCAGTTGGCGTGAATGGGCCGAATCGGGCGTCCGAATTACTTAAAAAAAGCGGACCAACGCTTTGATATTGACGGACTATCCGCGTCCTCGTAGGCTTTTTTAACGGATTCGGGAGTGTGATGAATGGCAGAAAAAACTGTCACCCGCGCGGACCTTAGCGAGGCGGTTTATCAATCGGTTGGCCTGTCGAGAAACGAGTCGGCGGACCTAGTGGAAAGCGTGTTGGAAGAAATCGCCCAAAGCCTTGTGCGGGGTGAAACCGTCAAGCTCTCCTCCTTCGGTTCGTTCTCTGTGCGCCACAAAGGTGGACGCATCGGCCGCAACCCAAAAACGGGTGAAGAGGTGCCGATCGAACCGCGGCGCGTGCTGGTGTTTCGGCCCAGCCATGTGCTGAAAGATCAGATCAATCGGCAGCCGCCCTCTCCCGGTCGGGAAGCCGCCGAATAAGTGCATCATGAGCGTGCCCTGTCAGGGCTCAAAGGGGTTCCATCGTGACGAAATCGCCGCAGGCCTTTCGAACGATCAGTGAAGTATCCAGCGAACTAGATGTGCCGCAGCATGTCTTGCGGTTTTGGGAAAGCAAGTTCTCTCAGATTCGCCCCATGAAACGGGGTGGGGGACGGCGTTATTACCGTCCCGAAGATGTGGATCTACTGCGCGGCATTCAGCGCTTGCTCTACAATGATGGCTTCACCATCAAGGGGGTGCAGAAGGTCTTTCGGGATCAAGGCGCCAAATTCGTGACAGAGGCGGGGCGGTCCAACGGCACCCGTCCGGCCGTCCTCAGCGTGCCGTCGGCGGAAAGCGAGGCGGTGCCGGCACCCCCGCGTGCGGCAGCGCCGCAACGGTCGACCGTGGAAGGGTTGAGCGCGACTGACCGAAAGACGCTACAGTCCGCACTATCGACCCTGAAAGAAGCGCAAGCCGCGCTGAAATCCCTGAAAAGCTCTTAATGCCGCAGTAAGAGCCCGCGCTCACTCATTGCATCTCGTTGGGCAGGCGGCGTATAGTTCGCGCCTTGCAACGGGGTCTAGAGAGCCCATCTCGCGAAGAGTGTCGGAGCGTAGCGCAGCCTGGTAGCGCACTTGACTGGGGGTCAAGGGGTCGTGGGTTCAAATCCCGCCGCTCCGACCATTCTTTGCCGGTCCATACCGAGGACATAGGTAACAGTTTATACGGGAGACATGGGTAACACCTTCGGACCGAATGGGTTAGCCAATGGTTCGAGCCTTCCGGTCTGATCATCAAAATATCCTAGATCGTATTGCATAAAACTGACGAGCCAGATTTGGTCTTCGACCTGTTTGA
>JANQMY010000234.1 GCA_028279895.1 Alphaproteobacteria bacterium | reverse complement strand
TGCAGCGTTTGCCGCGTTGGGCTGGGCCAAACGTACCCGTCAGCGACCGCATGGGATCACGTTGCAGGGGTTCCACCTTGATCACGTCCGCCCCAAGATCGGCGAGCATCTTCGGTCCGAACGGGCCGGCAAAAAAAGCACCGAAATCGAGTACCTTGAGGCCTTCTAATGGTGCGCTTCGGCGACTAGGCGTCGCTTCTTCGGGCATGAAAGTGGGCGCCCAGGGCTTTTCATGCAGTTCTTTCACGACGGCAGCCGTATGCTCGCCTAACGTCGGTGCAGGCTTCAGGTTGGCGACGCCATGCGTCACCTGCTTCGTCATCAAGGGTGGACCGGCGACGCGTATGTCACCGAGCTCCGGGTCTTGGATTCTTCCGACCGCACCGTTGTAAACAGCTTGCGGATCTTCGAGAGCGCGGCCCGGCGGATCCACCTCCGCCACCGCGATATCTGCCTCTTGAATCTTCTGGATCCATGAAGCGCGGGGCTCGGAAGCCAGCTGCGCCCGCACTTCCGTTTCGATCAACTCGGCTTCTTCTTCGGATAATGGAACGGTCATTTCGTGCGGCGTGTTAGAAGGTGTGATCCGGTCCTTCAGCCCAAACACTTCGAGCGCGCGCGTAAACCGTCCTGGTGCGCCGGTATGGATCATCATTTGCTGGCCGTCGGCACATTTCATGATCCCCAATTGCAGCAGCGTCCGGGCCTTAAGCTTGCCGCTCGAATAACCCGGCGGGATCTTCACCATCGGTTTCTCCGACCACCCCCAATACATCACATGCTGAATGGCCAGCCCGTCCTTTAAGGACGTATCGATGCATTGACCAGTCCCCGTCGTCATTCGATGGCGCAGTGCCGCCAGAATACCGATCACCGCGAGTAGGCCGGCCGTCACCGACCCACCGGGTTGTGGGCAGAAATGCGGGCCCGGACGGCCGCCGCCTTGATCCGTATACACCCCGTAGCGTGCCGCCAGAAGGGCTTCGTAACCTGCTTCGTCTCTATCACTTCCAGACAGGCCGGCCCCGGAAATGGCAGCATAGATCAACTGAGGGGCAATGCCGTGGACGGTCTCGTAATCGATTCCCAAGTCTGGCAGCGTACACGGACGAAGCGATTGAACGAGCACATCGGACCGGCGGCACAAATCGTAGAGCTTGTCCCGGTCGTCAGTCTTTTTTAAGTCTAGGACAATTGATTCCTTGCCGCGGTTCCACACCTTAAACGGCAAGATGGTGCGAAACGGGTCTCCCTCGGGTGGTTCGATTTTGATCACTCGAGCGCCATTGTCAGCCAACAGCATTGTTGCGAGTGAGCCCGCCATGCCTTGGGACAGGTCCAGGACCGTTAAGCCACGCAAAAGGTCTGTCATTTTCTAACCAATTCCTCTCGAACCGGCCTGCAATCAACATCAACAAAGAGATCGACGTGTTTGCCCCCGCGCGCGATTTTCTCGCACATGGTCGCGACCGCCCCCTTTTTGGGGTCGTGCTTTTACCGGTCGGGGTGCACCCAGGTTCTGTTCTATCTATGCGAGCGGTTTTCGCTCTTGAAGCTTAGACAAGACGGGTAGCATTTGTAGCGGAAGAAATCAATAAATATTACAACCATTCGCATAGATGGCTGGGCGCGAAAAGAACGGTGCGCCGGTTGCGGAATGGCCGCTCGGTTAGCGCCATTCAACCAATTGCTTCAGCATGCCCGGCATACGGCTCCGCACGAAGTCGATCTGCCTTTCTATATGCTCTTCCATAAGGCGCCGGGCTAACACCGGCCGACCGCCGAGAACAGCGTCTGTGATAGCCATGTGATCGTCTTTGGCTACGGGATGAAAGGTAGACGTGTCGATGGAAGATGTAAGATGCTCAGCGAAGGTCGTGCCAATGGCGCCGGCGATAAGACTGAGTGTCCGGTTGCCAGCGGCATCGTAGATGAGTTGATGAAAGTTCTTAAGGCCCGCCACCGCTTGATCGAAATCGTGCAACACGCCGCCGGTGACATCGACTGATGCTTTAAGCACGTCGCCAAACTCTGACTTTTCGATTCGCCGCGCCGCTTTTTCCGCCAAGACTGGTTCAAGAAACAGCATGGCTTCGGCCAAGTCTTCGTAGGTAACCCCCATCAATCGCAGAAACAGGGTGAGCAACCGGCCGAGATTTTTTGGTGTGGCTCGGCCAACGATCGGGCCGCCGCCCGGCCCCGCTTTGATACGCACCAACCCTTGCGTTTCCAACAGGCGAAGTGCCTCCCGCACCGAAGCGCGCCCGACCCCATAATGTTCAACCATTGACGCTTCCGGAGGCAACTGATCTTCCGGTCTGAGCCCCCGATCGGAGATGTCTTTAACGATTTCCCGA
>JANQMY010000231.1 GCA_028279895.1 Alphaproteobacteria bacterium | reverse complement strand
GCCTCCTCACCATGAGGTTTTTGTTTGTTTTCCTCATCCTGAGGAGGGCCGACAGGCCCGTCTCGAAGGACGAAAATGACTTTTTCAGCAGCCTGCTAGCATAGGTCCTTGGCGTTGGCCGCGCAAAGGGCCGGGCTCAGCCCGCCTCAAATTCTGGCTGAATTCCTTCAACAGGTCGTTTATAGTCCGGCTCCGACACATGCTGTTTCTGACGAAAGGTTGATGTCTTATGGTTTCTCTGGTGGCCGTCCCGTCGCGCCGGCATGCGCTGGTTGCATTGATCGCGTTGACGTTGCTACTGCCCAGTGTGGCTGCCGCAGGCAACCAAAGCGGACTTTATGTGGAAAACGGGTTGGCCTTGGGGGGCTACGATCCGGTCGCCTATTTCACCATGGAGTCCGCCGTCAAGGGAACCGATCAGCATACGGTAGAATGGGGCGGGGCCGTGTGGCACTTTGCCAACCGGGAGCACGCGGACCTGTTCGCGGCAGACCCGGAGAAGTATCAACCCCGCTATGGCGGTTTCTGTGCCCTGGGTGTCGCCAAAGGGACCCGCATGAGGCCCGATATGACCGCTTGGGAAATCCATGACGGCCAGCTTTATCTGTATTTCAGTCCTCAGGTGGCGGAGACCTGGCAGCAGGACCGCGAAGGCCATCAAGCAAATGCCGATGCGTTCTGGCTCGAGCCGACCGGGGGCGACTGACGGCCGCTCAGTGTGCTGATGTCTAATCCGTCGGCCGACGATCCCCTGATTGCCGACCTGTCGGTCCATTTCGCGGCGGTGCAAGCGGCGCATAAGGGGCCGCTTTTGGTGGGGATAAACGGCGCCCAAGGCTCGGGCAAGAGCACCTTGGCCGCGCGCCTGAAAGACCACCTGACCGCGCGTCATCGCCGATCGGGGGCCGTTCTGTCGCTCGACGATCTCTATCTCACCAGGCAGGAACGGCTGGCACTGGCGCGGAAGGTCCATCCGTTATGTGCCACGCGGGGTGTGCCGGGCACCCATGATGTGGCATTGGGGCTCCACATCTTGGCGTCGCTGCGTGGCGCCGGGCCGGCGACAGCCACCCGTCTGCCGCGATTCGATAAGCTGGCCGACGACCGGTCGGCTGAGTGCGTCGAGCATGTGGGCCGGCCGGACGTGATCCTTTTCGAAGGGTGGTGTGTGGGCGCCGAACCGCAACCGGCTGCGGCCCTTGCGGCGCCCATCAACGCGCTCGAGCGGGCGGAAGACGACGAAGGGGTATGGCGCCAATGGGCGAACGATCATCTGCAGACAGAGTATCAAGAATTGTGGCGGGCGATCGACGTATTGGTGATGATCCAAGTGCCGGATCTCGATTTCGTCATCGATGCCCGCTTGCAGCAAGAAAAAGAACTTGCCGCCGCAGATCCGGAGAGGACGCCCATGAGCCGCGCGCAGATCGCCCATTTCGTGGCGCATTATGAACGCCTGACCCGTCACATGTGGGCAACGCTGCCGGCCCGCGCCGACGTGTTGTTGACACGCGACCGGTCGGGCTTTCGTGATCTGCGTTTGGGCAAAAAGTGACCGTCTGTGTGGTGATCCAACAGTGCATAATGTCGAGGAGATGAAGGCGCGATGATTATCCGTTCAGCAGTGCCTGCGGATTTCAACGACGTGGCGCGCATTTGGTTCGAAAGCTGGGCCACGGTGGGCATCGCCATAGCGCAAGACGCGACCGTTGAAGAACTGCGCGCGCGCATTCCTGAAGACATCGCCGGCGGGTGGGATCTCTACGTGGCGGAGGAAGATGGGGCGCTCCGCGCGATGATGGCGCTGATCAAGAAGGACAATCATCTGGATCAGCTCTTCGTCGATCCGCCGCACAAGGGCCGGGGCATCGGCGCCCGCCTGCTCAATCTCGCCAAGGCCGAAATGCCGAACGGTATGTGGCTGCGCACCGCCAAATCCAACACGCCGGCCATCGCCTTTTACGAACGCCACGGGTTTGTGCATGACCGCGACGATGTTCATCCGCGCTTGCGCTATCCCGTCGTGTATTATCGCTGGTACGGACAGCTATAGGAAAGGACACGGCCATGGAGAAACGGCTTCAAGGAAAACGCGTGCTGGTGACCCAGGCCAAGGACTTTATGGGGCCGGTGACCGTCGATGTGTTTCGCGAACACGGGGCCGAGGTGTTGACCGATGACAGTATTCCGGACAGCGACGCGGCTGCCGACGCCATTGTGGAACACGCCGGTGAGATCGACGTACTGGTGATCAATTTCGCGGCCGATCCCATCGGCGGCAAGCTTGCCCAGGAACTGACCGACGAGTTGTGGGCCGGCCCGTTTGACGGCATGGTGCATCCCATGCACCGCATGGTGCGCGCGGTGCTGCCGCAGATGTATGCCCGCAAGTCAGGCAAGATCGTCGTCTATGGCAGTGCCACAGGGCTCAAGGGCAGCAAAGGGGTGGGTGCCTACAGCGCGGCGCGGGCCGCCCAGGTGGGCTATGTGAATGCGGTGGGGCTGGAAGCCGCGCCTCACAATGTGCAGATCAATCTGATCGCTCAGAACTTTGTGGAAAACCCGGATTATTATCCGCCGGAAGTAACGAACACGGAAAAGTTTCAGGCCTTCATGAAGAAGACCGTGCCCTTGGGGCGTCTTGCCAAACCGCGCGAAGATGCTTTGTTCGCGCTGTTCCTGGCATCCAACGAAAGCGATTTTTTCGTGGGCCAGGCTTTCCCGTTCAGCGGCGGCTGGGCACAGTAGCTCGAAATCTTGACAAATCATGAAATAGGAAGATGATGGCGGGTTATGGGTACACGGGAAAAATTCGCCACCCAAGTCGATAGCGACCTACTGGCAGATTTGCGCGCGCTTGCCAAAGAAGAGGGGCGTCAGCTTCAAGCCGTCGTGGAAGAAGCGATCGAGCAATTGCTGGAGCAGCGGCGGCAGGGCAAACCGCGTGCCCATGTGATGGCCGCCCATCAGGCCAGCCATGCGCGTTTTGCGCCGCTGTACAAAAAGCTTGCAGAGTAAGTGCGCGATTTTCTGACCTTGGCGGACGTTCTGGCCATTCATGCCGACGTCATAGAGCGCTATGGCGGCACCGACGGCGTGCGCGACCCAGGGCAGTTGGAAGCCGCTTTGTTCCGCCCACAGACGGGGTATTATGAAGATGCCATCGGAGAAGCCGCCGCGCTTTGGGAAAGCCTGAGTCAAAATCATCCGTTTGTGGATGGGAACAAACGGACGGCTTTCGGCGCGATGCATGCTTTCCTGCTGATCAACGGGGTTGAAATTACTGCGGGTGCGGACAAGACGTGGGCGTTTCTAAAGGATCACTACGATAACGGTACCCTTCGCTTCCAAATGCTTGAGGCCTGGCTGCGCGAGAACACACGCGAAACATAAAGGCGTTGCTGCGGCGTTTCCGAGAATACTTAAATCGTCATCGCGAGCGGGATGGCTTAGTCGCCAAAAACTATGCCCGCGTGGCGATCCAGAGCAGCAAATCCTCAGTATGCAGTTCTGGATTGCGTCGCCTGCCTTCGCCGAACGACCCATCGCCCGAAGGGCTATGGCCCGCAGGGCGAAGCTTGGCTTCGCGCAGGCAGGTCGCTGATGCTCCTCGCAATGACGTTTCTTTATTCGACGACCCAGTTTGGGTCGGAAACACCTTAACTCGCTAAAGAAACCAGAACGCCTTCAACCATCTCCGCCGTCGGCTTCGCGCCATCCACCCGCATCACTGGGCAGGGCAAGGTCTTCAGCCACGCTTCGTGGCGTGGGCGGTTGCGGCCTTCGCGCGTACCGTCGTCATAATGGGACGCCCATTCGATGAATTCTTCGGTTTCCTGGTGACGCCAGCCGCCCGGCGCAACGGCCTCTTTGCTGAAGTCGCGGGCTTCGCGTTCTCTCAAGCGCCGTAGGCGGATCTCTGTCGGTGTATCCACGAACACGACCAGATCGAACAATGGCACCAGCGTTTCCGACCATTCGTCCAGCGAGCCGCTTAGCACCCAGGCCGGTAAAGCCAGAAAATCCCGGCGCATCAGCGACAGGCGTTCTTCCACGCTGCGTTTCTTCCGATAGGGCGGCTCGGTCGGCAGCCAATAATAATCGTCCGTATCGTGGTGTGGGCAGCCGAGCTGTTCCGCCACCGCGCGGCCCAGAGTCGTCACGCCGGCACCCGACGCGCCCATAATGTGAATGTGTGTCGAGGTCATGACGAGTTGACGTTACGCCTCGGCTTCTGCCGGCTCAAGCTCGTCATGGTGTTGGGACTTATGATCTTCCGCGTAGCCGAGCACGTTGATGGCGGCGCGTTTGATAAGATGATGATACGTCAAAGGTGTTATGCGCACAGCGCCATGCGTGCTCTTACCGATCCGGAGGTGAAGGTCGTTCACGTCGTCGGCGATTGCGTTGCCGATCACCAGACACTCGATTGGTCGTCCCCATAGCTCCTTTTCGGCCTTCATCATGAGCGCGAACGCATAGACGAGCGCCTGTTCGATTGCTCTGCGGGTGACGTTCACCTGGGCGGCCTTTAACTCTATGAGCAACAAGACATGTCGTTCCGACGCAAGGTGTGGCTGCAAGCTGGCGCCAACTTCCGCCCAACCGCAAATGTCGGGACGCCATTGGTCGTTCGCGGCTTCGATGAATCGAAAGTCCGTTTCTGCCAGCTCGGAGAAATTGTTTCCGAACAGATGCCGCAACATGTTGTCTATGTTGCGTTCTTTCGTCGGCGTTTGATACACGAAATTCGGTTCAAGAACCCACAGATTGTCCATCAGGACTTCGCGGCAGGACTCTTCGTTCGCATTCCCCAGCCAAACGCGCTGCATGCGTTCAAGCTCGCTGCAACGCTCTCTGAGCCGTTGCCAGGAAGGCCAGGCGTTGTCGCGTTCACTTTTAACGTTTGAGAAGGATTCCGTTAGCGTATCAAGCTTTCGGGTGATGTCTCGGAGTTCGTCGTCTCTCGCCAAATCAAGTTGTTGATGTTTCTTTTCAAGCTTTCGCTCGGCGGCACGTATGGAGTCCCGAAACAGAATGAAAAGCGCAAGGCAGCAGATGGCGAAGCCTGCGGTAATGCTAAACATCCCCATCAAGTTGGTCATTCCCCCGACGCCCCGGTTGAAGTGCCCTTCTTCGCCGTATGATTGACGGTTGGGTCTTTCTCAATGTCAAGTATAATAGTGCTTGCATGCTCGGTAAAGCGCAACGCTTCGTTGCGACACGGGGAAGTGCATGCATCCGAAACGGACCACCAATTCCGGCGGAGTTCGATGCCCACCTTATTTTAAACTGCCGATGGGCGAGGCGCCTTACCGGCATTCCGGTGGTCAACACGTCCAATACCTGTGCCATCCACGTTTTAGAAAAAATCCAGTTGATCTGGGTTAATCAATTGCGGCAAGAGTAGGGGTTTATAAGGCCCCCATATTGGGGGAAAAGGCCGCACGGGTCCTTTGTTTTAGACAGTTTTCATACTTGCGCCGTATACTGACCGTTATGGCTTCCTTGGGAGATATGATGGCGTCTCTGACACGCCATTTCAAACCGCCGGCTAAGAAGAAAGCCGCGCCCAAGAAAGGTGCGTCTAAACCGTCCGCCAAGGATCGGCAGAAAGAGCGGGACGAACGGGAAGCCTATGAAATGTTACTTGAGGGCGTAAAGCTGTGCCAGGCGCACAATTGGGAGGACGCGGTTAGCGCCTTCCAATCCTCATTCATTTCATATCGCCGGATCGACGACCGGAAATCCGCCTCCCTCTGTCAGAAGATCATTACCCTGGTGCTGCAACACATTCGCGACCCGAAAGAAGCCCGTGCCGCTTACGCCCAAGCGCGCCGCCTGCTAAAGGTGGCCGGCATGCTGGATGAAGAGGCGCGGGTCACCATGTTTTCGGCGGAATACGAAGCCAGTCAGATGAACTTTGCCGAAGCCTATCGCCAGTTCCGCGCGGCCGTGAGCCGGTGCCGGGAAATCGGCTACACCAAGGGGCTGGTGGAGGCGCTGACCCGATATGCGGAACTAGAGGACTCGCGGGGTAAGGCGGCAGAAGCCAAAAAGTTGCTTGCTGAAGCGGCCGAGGCGGCGGCGATCTTGCGGTCCAAACAACAAGCAGGAGGGCCGGAGAAAATCCCCGCATAGAAAAATCAGAAATCTGTGGGTTGCGTTCGCACTTAAAATGGGTATATACAACTAAATAATAAGGGCATATGCACCTAAATGATCAAGAAGGCTTGAGCCATGAGATTGGAAGATCACCCCGCCGTAAAGAAAGTTCGCGGTCAGGCGAAGTCAGACGTGCCTGCCGACAAACTGTCCGGCGCCTGGCTGCGCGATCTGTGTTTGAAGCATGGTGCAGACGATGTGGGCTTTGTGAGCCTCGGCCGGAAGGAAGTGGTGGGGCAGGCGGCCAAAATCCTGGAAGCGTTCCCGCATACCAAGACCCTCGTCTCCATCGTGTGCAAGATGAACCGCAATCCGGTGCGCAGTGCCGTGCGTTCTATCGCCAATATGGAATTCCACGAAACCTATGACGAAGTGAATGCCGCCGCACGGGACATTGTGCGGGCGCTGGACAAGTACGGCATTGGTGCCGTGAATGCGGTGGCTGCGTTTCCCCAGGAAATGCAGAATTTCCCGGGGCCCATATGGGCGGTGGCGCACAAACCCATCGCCGAAGCGGCCGGCTTGGGTAAAATGGGCCTCCACCGAAATGTGATCCATCCCAAATTCGGCAGTTTCGTCTTGTTGGGCACGGTGCTGATCGATCGCGAGGTCGACGAAGAAAGCCGCCCCGTGGACTATGCGCCGTGTGTCGACTGCAAGCTATGCGTGGCGGCCTGTCCCGTGGAAGCCATTGGCATGGACGGGAGTTTCAACTTCTCAGCCTGTTACGCACATAACTACCGGGAATTTATGGGAGGTTTCGCCGACTGGGTGGAGGAGATCGCCGACAGCGAAAGCCGGGAAGACTACAGGGAGCGGGTGCCGATCAACGAAACCGTTTCCATGTGGCAGAGCTTGAGTTTCAAGGCGAATTACAAAGCCGCTTACTGTATCTCCGTCTGTCCCGCCGGCGAGGAGGTATTGGCCCCGTTCCTGGAAGACAAAGTGGCCTTCCGCAAGGCGTATGTGGAGCCTCTGCAAAAGAAAAAGGAAACGGTCTATGTGTTGCCGCGTTCCGATGCGGAAGATTGGCTCGAAAAGCGCTTTCCGGAAAAAACGGCCAAACGGGTCCGCTGGACAATCGACGCGCAAGACCCTTTCTCGTTCATGTTCAATCTGACCTTAACGTTCCAGCGCGGCAAGGCGCGGGGCCTGGATGCGTGTTATCACGTCACTTTCCCTGACCTGGGCGGCACAACGGCCACCATCGAGATCCGCAAGGGAATGTTGTCCATCGACTTTGCCGAAGCGGGCACGGCAGATGTCAAGCTGACCATGGAGTCTGCGCGATTTGCGCGCCTGTTTGAACATGGCTTCGACCTGGAAGGGGCGTTGCATGATGGTGTGGTGAAGGTGGAGGGCGACGTGACTCTGGTCAAAAAGCTGCGGAACTGCTGGGGCGTATACGGATCTTTGGAAGGAGAGCTGGAGCCGGTATGACGACAAATGCGTCAAAAAAGAACAACCGGTTGCATTGGCGCATTGGCGAAGAATGTGCCTGTTTTCAAGTGCGCAAACTGTCTCGCGCCATCACCCGGGCCTATGACCATCATCTGTCAGCGGTCGATTTGCGGATCACTCAATTCACCATTCTAAATTCCGTGGCGGTCTCCGGGGCGGCTCATCTCAACCAGATTGCCGATGCCTTGGTGATGGATCGGTCGACCCTGGGGCGGAATATCCGCCCTCTGATCAAAGCCGGTCTTATCGAAAGCCGCCCCGACGAAAAAGACGGGCGTGCCCAAGTGCTTGCCTTGACGGCAGCGGGCGAAGCAAAGCTTGCCGACGCCTTGCCGCTATGGCGCATGGCCCAGAAGGAGCTTGACCGTAAACTCGGCGGCGCGGACTTGATGTCGCTGGTGCAAAAATGGGGGGAGATTGAGACGAAATTGAATGCTACATAGACTCTTAAGATAGTAGGGGATCGAAGGAGCCTTCATGTCTCAAATCCACGAAGATAGCGAGGATATCAAACAAATCCGGGCGGCTGTGCAGGCCTTGTGCGCCAAATACCCGGGGGAGTATTGGCGTAAAAAGGACGAGGCACGGGCCTATCCCACCGAATTCGTGAATGCCCTGACGGAATCGGGTTTTCTGGCCACGTTGATCCCTGAAGAGTATGGCGGCAGTGGCTTGGGGCTCACGGCGGCGGCAGCCGTGCTGGAGGAAATTCAGCGTGCCGGCTGCAACGGGGCCGCCTGCCATGCCCAGATGTACATTATGGGCACCATATTGCGCCATGGCTCGGACGCGCAGAAAGAACAATGGCTGCCTAAGATTGCCAGCGGGGAGCTGCGTCTACAGGCCTTCGGCGTGTCCGAACCCACCAATGGTACGGACACTTTGTCCTTGCGCACCCGGGCCGAGCGCCGGGGGGACCATTATGTGGTCAACGGTCAGAAGATCTGGACCTCCCGCGCCGAACACTCGGATCTCATGCTGCTGTTGGCACGGACCCAAAAGCCGGAAGACGTGAAGAAGCGCACCGAGGGGATTTCGGTGTTTGTGGTGGACATGAAGCAGGCACTGGGTAGTGGGCTGACCATTCAGCCCATCCGCACCATGATCAATCATTCCACCACGCAGGTTTTTTTCGAAGACATGAAAGTGCCGGCGGAAAACCTGATCGGCGAGGAAGGCAAGGGCTTCAAATATATTCTCGACGGCATGAATGCGGAGCGGGTGCTGATCGCCGCTGAATGCATTGGCGATGCGCGCTGGTTCATCGACAAGGCCACGGACT
>JANQMY010000230.1 GCA_028279895.1 Alphaproteobacteria bacterium | reverse complement strand
TGGGACAAGCGAAAATCGGGATCGCCGTAGCGATCCGACAAGAGCTGTTCCATCCGCTCCAAAAACCCCAACGTCAGGATGCCGCGCACGCCGCCGCCGTCGAGCGCCAGAATGCGCGGCATCCTGACGTTGGGGTTTTTGGAGCGGATGGAACAGCTCTTGTCGGATCGCTACGGCGATCCCGATTTTCGCTTGTCCCATTATTTCGATTTGATCGGCGGCACGTCCACCGGGTCGATCATCGCCAGCGGCTTGGCGTTGGGCAAACCGGTGTCTGAGCTGATCGAGCTTTATCTGGCGATGTCCACCAAGATTTTCCCGCGCGACAAAGACGGGCTCGGACTTTTCGCGACGAAGTACAAATCGCGGCCGCTGCGCAATCAGCTCAAAGAAGAGCTAGGCTCGCGGACCATGGGGTCGGAAGACTTGCAAACGGGCCTTGCCATCGTTGCCAAGCGCTTGGATACCGGCAGCGCCTGGGTCATTCACAACAATCCGCATGGGCAGTTCTTCGATGAGCGCGAAGATAGGCCCAAGAGCTTTCCCAACAGGCACTATTTGGTACGCCAAGTGGTGCGGGCCAGCACCGCCGCGCCGCACTATTTCATGCCGGAATTCATTCCCGTACTGCAGGGCATGTACCAATTGCCGGTCACGTTCAAACAGCATGGCGCGTTTGTGGATGGCGGCATCAGTCCGCATAACAATCCGGCACTGTTGTTGTTTATGATGGCGACGATAGAGGGCTATCGCCTGAACTGGCCGATGGGCGACGACAAGTTGAAAATCGTGTCGGTGGGCACCGGAACCGCACCTTTCAAGACGTCGAAATGGCGCATTCGCTATCGCCCGGCGGCCTGGCTCGCGGGCGTGTCGCTACTGTCCATGATGAATGACAGCGACCAGCTTGTGCAAACCATGATGCAGTGGATGGGCTCGACCGACAAGCCGTGGGCTATCGACAGCGAACTCGGTAATTTGGAAGGCTCGTCCTTCAACGGACAAAAATTCTTCCGCTATGCGCGCTACAATGTGGAACTCTCGCCCAAATGGATGAAGCAGCATTTGGATCAAGACTTCTCTGCCCGCCAAGTCAAGCGCTTATGCCGTATGGATCGCGCCAGCAGCGCACCGCAACTGTTGGAGGTCGGCCGACAGGCAGCAGAGCGCCAAGTGGAAGCGGGTGATTTTGAGGAGCGATTCGATTTGCCTTGAAAGACGTATAGTCTTTTTTAATCTGTAGACGGAAGATTGAAGGCGGGCGGGAAATGCCCGGCCTCGATCTGGCGGTCGGCGGCTACGGCCCCCATCTCGAAAAGGTCTTTTCTGAAGTGGGGCAGGGCCATTTCACGCACCCGGCTGATGCGGGGAATGAGGCGTTCGAAGCCCAGCTCACGCAGGCCCTTATGGCTCAACTCTACATTGTAACGCAGATAGGATAGAAGCGGCGTGCCGCCAATATAGTCTTCGTCCAGCGCGCCGATTTCGCTGTCGATGCGCACGGCCGTGGGCGACCGGGAAAATGCCTGCAGCAGCATTTGGTTGAACCACATCATGTCTTCCATGAACATGTCCGGGGCAAGGCGCGCCCAGTCATAAAGGCCATAGCTTTGATAGGCGGGCGGATCGTCGTCCCGGTGCCAAATGCCCGTACCGATAGAGGTAACCAGCAGTCTGTCTTCCCCCGGCGTCCAATGAAAGGGATAGCCCTTCAAGGTCGCCGATAAAAAAAGCTGCAGCGCCGGGTTGTTTGCCATGCTGAAGCCGCCATCCACAAAGGCACCCAGCTGATTGTTGCCGATGGGCAGGTCTTGCGGCCGAAAAAAGGTTGGTGCTGCCGTACTCGCGCGGAGAGCTTGCCAAATCTTGATGTCTTTGTTGTCGCCGTAATACTTTCCCCGCGGATGATTGAACAGCGGCCACATACTGCCGGTATCGGCTCGCTTGGTGATGATGCACAGGCCCGTGGTGAGTTGATCCGACCCCAGCGTTTCATCGCCGAAAGCATTGCGCAGCTCTCTCACCAGCACGGTTTCATCGAAGCGCCACCAATATTGCCGCAGCAACGAATTAACGCGCGAGAAAACGCGGCCGCCCAAGGTCAGGTAAATGTCCTTGATTTCCGTCGCCGACTTGCCGATGGCCAAGCCCGCCGCGATGATCGCGCCCGTGCTGGTCCCACCGATCAAGTCGAAATAATCCCTCAGGCGAAAGGTGTCCGGCGCGCCATGGCGGTCGCGCAACAGCTCTTCGATGCGCATGAGAAAACCGAGTGTCAGCGCCCCCCGAATGCCGCCGCCGTCCAGCGCCAAAATGCGCTTGGGTCCCGGGCTCGCCAGACGATCGAGGAGAGGTTTGTTCATGAGCCCGCAAGTTCCCTCAGATCGATGTTGTTGAGGTTGCCGCCATGGCGTTCCACCAGCCCGACCATATGGGCCGTGCCGCCCGTGCCGTCCGCGATGCCGCCGTCGAACAAGGTGATGATTTGCGCGTTCTGCC
>JANQMY010000222.1 GCA_028279895.1 Alphaproteobacteria bacterium | reverse complement strand
CGACTTAATTTGGTGCGCTGCCTGTTCAAGCGGGCAGGAGCCTTATTCGCTTGCGATGATCATGGATGAAAAGCGGGCGGCATGGGGCGACCGGCAATTCGAAATTGTGGCGACCGACCTTTCCCAAAATATGATCGATCGCGCCAAAGCCGGCCGGTTTACGCAGTTTGAAATCAATCGCGGCTTGAGCGACGATCGGCGCGACCGCTACTTTACGCAGGATGGGAACAGTTGGCAGATACGCCCGGACCTCAAGAAAAACATCACCTTTAAGGTTTTCAACCTGCTTGATGATCCGAACGAGCTTGGGCGGTTCGACATCATCTTCTGCCGTAATGTATTGATCTATTTCGAGCCGAAGACGAAGACAGAAATCCTGGAAAGGTTCTCGAAGATACTCCCGTCCGATGGCTACCTTACCCTGGGCGCCGCCGAGACCGTCGTCGGTTTGACCAGAACGTTCGTCCCGGATTTTGAAGCAAAAGGATATTACGCCATTGCCGAAAATGCCGCCGAAACCGGCGGGACCGAGACACAATCCACTCTGAAACAAGCGGTATGATGGGGTGGGAATGCAGAGGTGAGGGCGGGCGGTCCGCTATGCTTACCTGGTTAGGCCTCGTCTTTCAGCATGCGGTCTACGTCGTCTTGATCGACTCCGTTTCCAGGAAGTGCGGGGCCGTTCAGCAGAGACGCATCGTCTTCCGCTGACGCGGCTGTCGGCGTTGCTTTCTTAGAGGAAAGGTTATCAATTTTGATGCTTCCCGCGGCGCACAGAAGCTTCTTTGCCTTTTCCAGCCTTTGGGAACAGAGATCCTGGAAGGAACACGCCAAGGTCAGCTCGGTAATCAATCCTTTGCTATCGTCGTTCTGCCCGGCGCTCGATTCTCTTAGCTCTTCCGTTAGGGACAATATCTTATCCACCGCATCGTCTAGCGTGTCGATGGTGGACATTATTTCAAGGACGGCACTTTCGATTTGGTCAATCGGACGGGTCATGATCGGTCGGCTCCTTAGCGTTTCAACTGTGAGGTGGGGTTTAGAACGCACCGATGACGCGGGACATCTTGACTTTCAGCGTCGCAGCGTTGAAGGGCTTGACGATGTAGTTGCTGACACCCGCTTTCTTCGCCGCGACCACATTTTCCGGTTTAGCTTCCGCTGTGACCATGATGAAAGGGATCGCGTTAAGGCGCCCATCGGCACGAACCTTCTTGAGAAGCTCGTACCCGTTCACCGGTTCCATGTTCCAGTCCGATATAACAAGATCAAATCTGTCCGACTGAAGTTTCTTGTATGCGGCTTGACCGTCGCTCGCTTCGGTGACGTTTTTGAAACCGAGCTCGGTAAGGAGGCCGCGGATGATCCGCAACATCGACTTGTAGTCATCGACGATCAGGATCGGCATATTCATATCAACGGACATGGGTGACTCCAACGCTTTCATTTTTTTTCGCATCTGCCGACGAAATCATCCGCAGACGAATGAAGTGTCTCATGGGGAGGTTAATTACAGGTTGAAGCAAGGGCTTAAAGCCAGTTTAGATAGTTTTTCTTGAGGTTCGTATCCTCGGCGGTTTTGCCGATTGGATCGAACTTGCTTGACCTTCCTGTCGCTAGAAGGTGTACGAGATGCGAACGTCAAAGGGAAGGGAGAGTCGCCTTTGAGCACGCGATGGACCAGACGGCGTATCTTATCGACGGGTTTTGGTGCTGGCACCGCCTTGGCGGCGGCAAGCTTGCTGCCTGCGTGGGCGCGCCCGGCCTCGTTTGGAAATCTGGGGATGCCGTACCTCACGGGCACGGATTTCGACCTGACCGTCAGCCGGTTTCCGATCCGGGTGAACGGCCGCATGACCCATGCCGTTGGCGTTAACGGTACCGTGTCGGCACCGCTGATCCGGTTTCGCGAAGGCGATGACATAACGCTTAGAGTGCACAACACCCTGTCCAAAGACACGTCGATCCACTGGCATGGGCTATTGGTACCGTTCCAAATGGACGGTGTGCCCGGCGTGACGTTTCCGGGGATCGTTCCCGGAGAAACCTTTACCTACCGCTTCTCCGTGCCGCAAAACGGTACCTATTGGTATCACTCCCACTCGGGTTTGCAGGAGCAGATGGGCCATTACGGTCCCATCATCATCGATCCCAAGGGGGCAGACCCGGTGGTCTATGACCGGGAATATGTTCTGGTGCTGGGCGATTGGACCTTCATGGACCCGCACCGGCTTTTTGCCAAGCTCAAGAAGAATGGTGAGAGCCTAAATTACAGACAGCGCACCCTGCGGGATTTCGTTCAGGATGCGTCGTCCGGCGGCCTGGGCAGCGCATTGCGGGACCGGGCTATGTGGGGCCGTATGCGTATGGCGCCGCGCGATATCGCGGATGTGGACGGTGAAACTTACACCTATGTGATTAACGGTCATGCCACTGCCGACAATTGGAACGGCGTCGTTCTGCCGGGCGAACGTGTCCGGCTACGGATCATCAATGCGGCGGCAATGACAATTTTTAATGTCCGCATGCCCGGTCTTCCCATGACGATCGTCCAAGCGGACGGGTTGAATGTGCAACCCCTGGAAGTGGATGAGTTTCAGATTGGCGTGGCGGAAACCTATGACATTGTGATCGAGCCGAAAGAAACACGGGCATTTGCCTTCGTCGCCGAATAGATCGATCGCTCCGGTCAGGCGGTGGCCACCTTCGGGCCCGAACCTGGCCTGCGGGCGGAAGTGCCGGCGCTGCGCACCGTGCCCACTTTGACCATGAAAGATATGGGTATGGACCATGGTCAAGGCGGGATGGATCATCGTCGTATGGATCACAGCAAGATGGACCATGGGGCGATGGGGCACGCCGAACATGGCCCCGATCCTCACGGGCTGTCCGTGCAGCCGGTCTCGCCGGAAAGCCAGTTAAGCCGGAGGCCCGGTGTCGCCAATGTGGCGGCCATGCCTGTGAGCCGTTTGGATGAAGCGGGCATTGGTCTGGAAAATGTGCCCCATCGCACGCTGACCTATGCGGATCTTCGAAGCCTGGATCGTAATCCCGATTTGCGGCACCCCGGGCGTGAGGTGGTGGTGCATCTCACCAGCAATATGGAACGTTATATGTGGTCGTTCGACGGGGTGAAGTTCTCCGAAGTGACCGGGCCGATTGTTTTCCATGAAGGCGAAAGGGTGCGTCTGACCCTCGTCAACAACACCATGATGCCCCATCCCATCCATTTGCATGGCATGTTTTTCGATGTGGTGAATGGCGGCGGCGATCACAAACCGCGCAAGCACACGATCATCGTGAAGCCGGGCGAGAAGCTGTCCGTGGACATCTCGGCCGATCATGTGGGCGATTGGGCGTTCCATTGCCATCTGCTGTATCACATGCATGCCGGGATGATGCAGGTGGTGTCCGTTCAGCCGGAGGGGCAGGGCCAACCACAATCTCACCAAGGGGCGCACCACTGATGCGTTCGGCAAAACCATGCGGGCGGGTGATGGCACTGTTGGCGACCGTCGCCATAGGTGTATCTCCGGTAGCGGCCGAAGGGGAGCGTGGGTCGGACCACGATGCGCCATGGTCTATGGCCGATGATCATTTCGATACGGAGGAAATGGCCCGCTCCCGCCACATGGTGCAAAAACACCACGGCGGTGCCACGACCTATCTCGTCATGGCCGACCGTCTCGAATATCAGACGGCCGACGGTGTGGACACGCTGCTGTGGGACCTGCAGGGCTGGTATGGCGGCGACATCAACAAGCTCTGGGTAAAATCGGAGGGCGATTATAGTTTTCCAGAAAGCGCATTCGAGGAAGCCGAAGTGCAGGCGCTGTGGTCGCGGGCCATCACAACGTACTTTGACCTGCAGGCCGGTGTGCGTTGGGATTTCGAACCCGACCGCCGCGCTCATTTCGTCGCCGGGCTTCAGGGGCTTGCGCCTTATTGGTTCGAGATCGATGCGGCAGGCTTCATCAGCGGTGAGGGGGACGTCACGGCTCGGATCGAAGCGGAGGTCGATCTGCGGCTTGCGCAGCGGGTCGTGTTGCAACCTCGCTTGGAACTCGAGCTTTCGGCACAAACCGTTTCGGAACTTGATGTGGGGCCGGGCGTGACCGGTTTCGATCTGGGGGTGCGGGCGAAATACGAAGTCTTTCGGGAAATCGCCCCCTATATCGGTGTCGAGTGGCAAGCCGCTTTTGGCAGAACTGCGGATCTTTTAGTGGCGGCGGGTGAGGATCGCCGCCAGACTGTGTTTGTGGTGGGCGTGACGGCCTGGTTTTAGAACGCTAATCCAGTTTCGCAGCGTTGAGGCGCAAGGCATTGCCGATCACCGAAACCGAGCTCAAGCTCATGGCTGCGGCGGCAATCATTGGCGACAACAGCACGCCGACGACGGGGTACAGCACACCCGCCGCGACGGGCACGCCTAAGCCGTTATAGACAAAAGCGAAGAAGAGGTTTTGGCGAATATTGCGCATGACCGTGCGGCTTAACCGGCGTGCGCGCACCAATGCCGTCAATTCCCCGCGGATGAGGGTAATGCCCGCGCTTTCCATGGCGATATCGGTGCCGGATCCCATGGCGACGCCCACATCGGCAAGGGCCAGGGCAGGGGCGTCGTTGACCCCGTCGCCCGCCATGGCCACCACGGCTCCCGCGTTGCGCAGGCGCTGAACGATCTGCCCTTTTTCTTCGGGCAGTACCTCAGCCTCTACGTGATCGATGCCCAGCCGCGCGGCCACGGACTGGGCCGTAGTTTCATTGTCGCCTGTGACCATGATGATGCGCATGCCGTCCGCTCGCAGCGCCGCCAGGGCGTCGGCGGCGGTCGCTTTGATCGGGTCTGCCGCCGCGATCAACCCTGCGGCTTGACCATCCAAGCCCACAAACATAACCGTCGCACCGCCCTGCCGCAGCATTTCGGCACGCGGCGCCAACTCGCCAATGTCGATGTTGTGATCGGACATTAATATCCGGTTGCCGAAAACGATTTGCCGTCCCTCTATAGTACCGTGCAGGCCCTTGCCGGTCTGTACCCTGACGTTTTCAGCGTCCACAAGGTGGAGGTTGGTGGCGCGGGCGGCTGCTAAAATGGCCTGGGCCAGAGGGTGTTCGCTGCCCCGTTCCAAACTGGCCACAAGCCGCAGCAACTCGTTCGTGCTGCCGCCGTCCGTCGTCTCGACGGCCGTTACCGACGGGCGGCCTTCCGTCAACGTGCCGGTTTTATCCACCACCAAGGTATCCACCTTATCGAAGCGCTCCAACGCCTCGGCATGGCGCACCAGCACGCCGGCTTTTGCGCCGCGGGCCGTGCCCACCATGATCGAAATCGGCGTGGCGAGGCCTAAAGCGCAAGGGCATGCGATAATCAGCACGGAAACGGCGGCCACCAGCGCATAGGACAAGGACGGCGCCGGGCCTACAAACACCCAAACCGTAAATGCGATGGCGGCAACAGCCAGCACGGCGGGCACAAAATATCCCGACACCACATCCGCCACGCGTTGAATAGGGGCTTGGCTGCGCTGGGCGTCTGCCACCAGTTGAACGATACGGGCGAGCATGGTGTTCGCGCCGACCTCGGTTGCCGTCATGACGAAACTGCCCGTGCCGTTAATCGTGCCCCCAATCACCTTGGCGCCATGCGTTTTTTCCCCTGGCACGGGCTCGCCGCTGATCATGGATTCGTCCACCGACGAATATCCGTCGGCTACAATGCCGTCGACCGGCACTTTCTCGCCGGGGCGGACCCGCAGCCGGTCGCCGGTTTGCAGGTCGTCAAGCGAGACCTCTTGGTCTTGCCCATCGGCGCCGATGCGCCGGGCTGTTTTGGGCGCGAGCCCCAGCAGTGCCTTTAAGGCTTGGCTGGTGCGGGCGCGGGCCCCTAGTTCCAAAAGCTGACCCACCAGAACCAGCACGATGATGACGGCTGCCGCTTCGAAATAAACCGGTACGATGCCCTCTGCGGTGTGCAATGCTTCCGGAAAGGCTTCCGGGATTGCGGTGGCGATGGCGCTGTACAGATAGGCCGCACCGGTGCCCAAGGCAATCAGCGTAAACATGTTGAGGCTGCGGTGGCGTACCGACTGTACGCCGCGTTCGAAGAACGGCCAGCCGCACCACAGCACCACCGGTGTTGCGAGGAGAAACTGTATCCATACGGAGGTTTTGGGGGGGATCATCGCGTGCAGATCTACAAGGCCCATATCGCCAGCCATGGCCAGAAAAACGATGGGCAGGGTGAGCACGGCGCCGATCAACGTGCGGCGCCGGAAATCCACATATTCTGGGTTCGGGCCGTCATCGGTAAGGCTCACCGTCATCGGCTCAAGGGCCATGCCGCATAGGGGGCAACTGTCGGGATTGTCCCGAACCACCTCAGGATGCATGGGGCAGGTATACCCACTGGCGCCGGCCGCCGCGGCGGCGCGCGGCGGTGCAGAGGGGACGTCAAAAGAACCGCAGCACGATTCCGTGTCTGCGTGGGGGGCCGGTGCGTGACTCGTCATAACGAGACTGGAGATAGGACTTCCAGCTACCGGAAGGTCAAGCCGGCTAAGTGAGGGGGTGGTTTAGCTCGCCAAATCCTCCAGGATCGGGCAGTCCGGCCGGTTGTCGCCGCGGCACGATCGCACCAGCCGGTCCAACGTGTCGCGCATGGCCTGAAGTTCGCTGATTTTGCGGTCGATATCGGCCAAATGATCCTTGGCGATGCGCTTCACATCGGCGCTGGCCCGTTTTTTGTCCTCATACAAATCAAGCAGGCTGCGGCATTCATCGATGGTGAAGCCAAGGTCCCGCGCGCGGCCCACAAAGCGCAGCTTTTCGATGTGGTCCTGGCTGTAATCGCGGTAACCATTGGCCCGCCGGTCGGCCGTGACCAGGCCGATATCTTCGTAATAGCGAATGGTTTTCGCCGGGAGTTTGGTGTGCGTGGCGGCTTCACCGATATTCATAGGCGTCCTCGAGCGTCTAGGGGCGCGGGAGCATAGCACTCCGGCCGCCTTCGGAACAGCACGGCTTATGCATGGCGGCAGGGTGCTCAGCCATATTGGTTCATGACCACCATGAAAAAGAACAGGAACGATGCGAAACCGACGGCCGCCAACAGGCCCATCAGGTCGACAGTTGCGCCGGCGAGCGTCAGCTCCATGTCATAGACGAAGGGAAGGATGCCAAGAGTGGCTGCCATCACCGCCACCAGCGCGGCGATCAGCCCTAACCGCTTGCCATAGGCATTGTAGTGGTGCGCGCCGATGCCGTAGCCCAAGAGGGTCCAGAAACTGATGGTGGTGGCGGCCGCCAAAGACATGGCCACTTCTGAGGCCGTGGCCTCGGCCATCGCGGCGATGCCCAACACCGCAAAGATAAGGAACCACAGCCCGCTGTTCAGCCACCATCGCCGGGCGTCGGACATAAGGCCCTTTTGCTCAAAGCCGGGGTCGTGGTTTTCCATCATTCGGCACCTTGTCAGTGACACCGCCGGAGGGGGCGTGCGGTGAAGCTTTCGCGCAATATAGGCGCGCGCGCCCGGATGTGGAGGGGCAATAGATGGCTGATGGAGAATCCGATGGCAAAGCGGGGTGGGGGGAGATCTGAGGGGCCAGTATAAGGGGAGGATGGATGGCGTTATAGCCCAATCAATTTGAGAAATGCTACTGGACAAGCACGCATAAGCGGTGGAAGCCTGACAACCAATCGGCGATCAGCAAAAGGCCTAGATACCGTCGTTCAATGCTGTGGGCTGGTATGGACACCGAACAAGAGCCAATTCGAAAAAACGCCGTGAAGTTTCCGATAGTCTTTGCAAGCATTGTCGAAGCCGGGAAGATTCTATGATTCAAAAACCCATTTCAAAACTTTTTTCTCTTGTCGCTATCTTTGTGGCTGCGTTTGGCGTCACATCGATCGGTCAACCTGCATTTGCCCAGTCGTCTCATGCGGAAGAACTGAGAGAAAAGATAAAGTCCGTCTACGGTACCTTTGAGGACTATGAGAAACGGCAGACCGATAAGGGTGATCTGACAGAGCCCTTCGAGTTTCTGAAAGATCGTCCCTTGGCCTCGACCATTATCACCAACTATCCACATCGAGCTGCAGTCGTCGATGTTGCCGGACCTCAAAAAGTCTATGACCTAACATTCTCAGTTTACCGGCCAGAATTTGCTGAGTTAGCAGGTTACTTCGCGACTGAATTCTACCTGGATACGGGCTTGCCCCTAGACGTGATGATGGTTGGGTTCCAGATAAGAACGGAGGGGGCCCGTAGTCGCTGCTACCTGAACTACATTCTTGATGCCCAACTAGATATTGAGAAGCCGGATCTGCCGGTTTGGTACGCCACAACGAATCCTCGCGACGTAGGTGTAGAGTTTGGTTTACCTCAGAAGTCTCCAGAAGGTTCGTCTAAGGAGCAAATAGCGTACACACGGGCGATCCCAAAGGGCCAACGGTGGCAATACCCAAGCATTGTTTTGTCGACTGGAGACTATCAATCATACCTTCATCCCGAGGGCCCAGCCGGCGCCTCCAATACTGCAGATATTCTTAGGTACAACGGCCTTTATTTCCATGGATTGGAGACATTTAAAGCTGAGTGCACTAATCCAATGACTCTAAAATTGGGTGTCGATCGTAAACTACACATTTCAATTCCGCGTCAATCTAAAGTCTCCGCAGACAGACATGCTGAGTATCACGATACGGAGCAATACTTCACGTTTGAGGTCCCGCACAGATTGCTTCGTGATATTGCGCCCTATTTAGACGACGTACTCTCCGATCAACTTTTACCACTTACAAATCGCACCAAGAAGAAGGGATTTATTCTGCTGGACCAAAGGTCCGTAGCGAAATGAGGGAAGTCGGTGCTGGCAGTGGTGTCAGGTCACGGTGACGAATTACGGTGATGGTGTGGACGGCGCCCGCATGGCCTTTGGATGCTTTTTTGGTCCCAATTTGCGAGATCCGCGAAAACCTAGGTGCTCCGTATACGCCTGGAGAGGAAGAGGGCGATTGCAGCCGCCACAGCTTCATACGCAAGCAGCGTATTGATCGAAGGGTCTGGCGCGCCCGCCATTGCCAGGCTGGCGAGGCGACCGAGCGCAAGCCCGCCCATAAACAAAGCCAACAGCGCCAATCCGTCGCTCAATCTGGAAGCGCTGACGGCGCCTAGCGCAAACACTCCTGCCATCGCCAAAAACAACCCGCCATAGGTGCTGCGTAACATATTGTCCATTCCGGGGCTGTCCGCGGAAAGCCCATAATTGGCCAGAAGCAGGTTCGGGTCATACAAATAGGCAAGGCCGATCAACCCGATAAGCGTCGAATTCAATATCAAAACGATACGTGCCAAGAGTGTCATGTCCGTGCCTATGGTTGACGGCCCGCGCTGCCAATGGATCCAATATATGCGGCCACAGAGTGCCTCGCTCTTTACCCGGCGGCCGCCAGCTTTGCCTCGTGTGCTTTCAGCCATTCCGCTTCTTCACCGGGTTCAGGCAGCAAGTCGCCGCCTTCCATCACCCAGCTCGCTGGCGTATCGGCAATCATCGCTGCGATCTCGTCCAGCGGAATAGTCGTGTGCGTGTGAATGGCGCGGGTCATTTCGTCGACGATACGCTGCTTTTGTTCATCGTTTCGGCCGCCCCGAATGGTGCCGAACAAGAACGCCGATTTGCCGTTCAAGGGGGCATGCGGCGCGTCTTCGAAGAAGAACGCATGGACGAAGGTCGGCGGCGCGTCGGTCACTTCGCAATGGATGCGTGTGATGTCTGCGGCGATCTTGGTTTTAGCAGCATCGCTGATGGCGCCTTTTTTGGCATTGCACATGTAAAGCGGCATGGTGCTCTCCTAATCCTCTTTTGGGTCGTTGATGACGGCGACAATCTCATTGAGCGAACAGCCTGTTTCGCGCATCCAGATGTCGCAGAGTTCCGTGAGAAGGGCCGCACGGGTTTCCTGTTCGACCGGTTCCGCAGCCGACATCGATACAATCGAAGAGGTGGACGGTTTGGCGGCCGTGAAGCCGCTGCGCTCCGGGACCGAGACCCAGTGAATGTCTGCGCCTTGTCCAAAAGTACGCTCCGAAAACCCGTTCAATAGGTGTTGCAGAGGGACTTTCTTTGCCTCGGGGGCCTGTCCCGCCTGAACCAGACACATGCATCGAATCATGGGGTGCTCCTCAGTAAATTCTTCTGCCTGGAGCAAAGATAGGGGCCGGTATATACAAAATAAATTGAATATGATTGGGAGGGGTTATTATAAATGTGAATAGCTGAAATTGGCCCTCGGCAGCCCCATGGTTGGCGCTGGGCCCGTCAAAGTAGGTGGGGAGCGGATATGGATATGTCGGATATCGAGCTTGTTAGAACTCTGGTCGGAACGGGCAGCCTGTCGGAAGCGAGCGTGCAACTGAACCAATCTCAACCGACATTGAGCCGAAAGCTGTCGCGGCTCGAAGATCAGCTCAAAGTCCAATTGTTTCATCGCTCGCCCAAGGGTCTCACGCCCACGAACCTCGCAACCTACATCCTGACCAAGGCTGAACCGCTCGATCACAAATTGCGGGAAATCGAGCGGCATTTGGAACTGGTAAGTGCGCTTGGCACAGGCACTCTAAATCTCGGCGTCGGTCCGATCATTGAACAGATTCTGCTGCCCGATGTCCTGACGCGGTTCGCTGAAACCACCGGAGACGCCACGCTTTCGGTTGTTACCGAAGACGACGCCACGCTGTTGAAAATGTTCGATGCATCATCGCTTGATTTGATCGTGGGGCCGTTTCGGGCAGAGCAACAACCGACAAAGGACGTGACCTCCATACCCATGATCAAGGACGACATTATCGCGGTGGCACGCCGGCAACATCCCATCTTCAGTCTCAAGAAAATTGATGCGTCGGCTTTGGCTCAGTTTTCGTGGACCGCGCCGAAAAAGCAGGGGGTGGCCAGGTTGGCAAAGGGCGGACCGTCATTACCCCTACCAAAGATCCATGCTGACAATTATGACCTTCACAGAAGACTGATGTTCGGCAGCGATATGCTGTGCGCTGCGCCGAGGGCGGTCTTCAAAGACGAGATCAAAAGAAAGGTTTTGAAACAGGTAGAAATTGATCTGCGTATCGCCTGGGAAAGTATGCTCATTATCAGATCGGAAACATTGCTTGCGCCCCTTGCGCGCCATTTGGTGTCTCTATTTGAGGACGCGGCCAAGAAATTCGAAAAATAGTCTGGGCGATGTTGGTGACAGGGCAATGGGCGACTCAAGCGGCGGCCGTTTTGCCATGTGGAGATGGCTCTTTCGGCGATAAATCGGCAGATCGTCTTGCGGGTCTCTTCTCATAATGCTAATCATTAGCAACAACGGAAACGAATTCCTTCTGCGCGATCAGGTTAAGCATGCCCTCCGGCTCGACCGGAGGGTGGAATCCGGTTAACCGTCCGATCGCCTGCCTGCGCGAAGCCAAAGCTTCGCTTCGGCGAAGGCAGGCGCGACCAACAAAGAGTGTAGAGCATGATCATACTGATCATGGTCTAGGCGCGGGGCGTTGCCACGCTGCGGGCGTCAAATCGGCCGTAGCGGCCCATTTGGCGAACAAGAAGGAAGGCAGAAGTGGACCAACCGGATAGGGCGTTGTCGTCTCGACCCAGCCCTTGGATGACCAAACAAAAGAAAGGCAGAAAGAGTATGTATATCGCGATGAACCGCTTCAAAATCACACCGGGAAGCGAAGCGGCATTCGAAAAAGTATGGGCCGACCGGGATACCCATCTGGACCGCGTGGCCGGCTTCAAGGAATTCCAATTGGTGCGGGGGCCGAAACACGACGACCACACGCTTTATGCCTCGCATACGGTTTGGGAATCCGAAGATGCCTTTGTGGATTGGACCAAGTCGGAAGCGTTCCGGGAAGCCCATCGCAATGCCGGCGACAACAAAGCGCTTTATCTCGGCCATCCGGAATTCGAGGGCTTCACGGTCGTTCTGGATTCCGCGAAGGGCTGACGGAACTATCCGGTCAGCGCATAGGGGGCCTCGAGCGCGTATACTTCCTGAATGCGCGCCGGCGTCAGAATGTCAGGGGCCGCACCGGCGGAATGGATGCGGCCCGATTTGAACAGCACCACTTGGTCCGCATGGCTGTGGACCAGGTGAAGGTCGTGCAGCACCGCAACGATACCCCATCCGGACCCGGCGAGCCGCTGCAACAGATCCATCAAGGCAATTTGGTATTTGAGATCGAGCGCTGCGGTCGGTTCATCCAGAAAAAGCCAGGGTGATTGGCCGCCGCCGCCGCCAGCGTCCCACACCTGTGCCAAGGCGCGGGCAATGTTCACCCGTTGGCGTTCCCCGCCCGACAGGGTGAGATAGTTGCGTTCCGCAAAGGGCGTTAAGTCCATCAACGCCATGGCTTCCGAGACGATCGCCGCATCTTCCGCGGGCGATCCCATGCCGTAGTGGGGCGTGCGCCCCATTGCCACCACTTCGTGGACTTGAAAAGGAAAGTTGAGAACCGAGGATTGGGAGACCACGGCCCGCCGGCGCGCCAAATCGACCGGGCGATAGCTGTTGAGGCGGCGGTCTTGAAACCGAACATCGCCGCGATCGGCTTGAAGCGCGCCGGTCATCAAGGAAAGGGCCGTTGTTTTCCCCGCGCCATTGGGTCCGCACAGGGCGGTGAATTGTCCGCACACGCATCGTAGCGACGCTTCGTTGAGGATTGCCGTGCCGGTTCGGATGACACTCGCCCGGTTGAGTTCGACGCTCATCCCAGATTGCTCCGCTTCTTGTCCTTTAGGAGAAGCCAGAAGAAGAACGGCGCCCCCAAGGCGGCGGTGACCACGCCGAGCGGCAGTTCCGCCGGCGACACGGCCAGCCGTGCAATCAGGTCGGAAAACAGCACCAATGCCCCGCCCAACAGCGCGGAGCCCGGCAGCACGAAGCGATGGTCCGGTCCGGTCATCAGGCGAACCAGATGGGGCACCACCAGGCCGACGAAATTGATGATCCCGCAAACCGCGGTTGCCGCACCGACCCCCAGGGCCGTCAACAAAGCGGCCCTTCGTTTGACGCTTTCTACATCGACGCCCAGCGTTTTGGCGTCGTCTTCCCCCAGCAAAAGACAGTTCATCGGCCGCGCCAGGGTCAGCAGCCCCGCGACCGAAATGGTCATCAGCAGCACGGCGGGCAGAACCCGTTCCCAAACGGCGCCGCCCAGACTGCCCAGGGTCCAGAAGGTGAGGTCGCGTAACTGAGTATCGTCGGCCAGGAAGGTCAGATAGCCGATGCCGGAAAAGGCGAGCGCATTTGCGGCAACCCCGGCCAACAACATGGTGGCCACGACCACCCGGCCATCCAGTGTGGACAATCGATAGATCAGGAATACCGTGAGCAAGGCACCGCCGAAAGCGGCAATGGGCATGGCGAAGGCGCCCAGCAAAGCGAGCAGGGGGGCCAAAGCCGCGCCACCCAAGACGATGACGGCAACGGCTGCCAGTGCGCCGCCGGACGAGACACCGATCAAGCCTGGGTCCGCCAAAGGGTTGCGAAAGAAGCCCTGCATGGCCGCGCCGGCTGTGCCCAGGGCAGCGCCCACAAGAAAGCCCAGCAAAGCGCGAGGTACACGGATGTTTTCAACGACGCCGATTTTGACCTCGGACACATGATCCGCATCGGTCATGCCAAGATTTTTGGCCAGGACACTGAGAAGGTCCGACGCGCCGATGGCCAGCGGACCGAGAACGATGGTCAGGACAAAACCGAACGCCGCCATGACAGCGCAACCGATAAGGACCGTCTGGCCCCGGCGCTGGCGCTTCGTTCTAAGCCCATCGGCACCGGAGGGCAGGACGGCGTCAGCTACCATCGCCGCTTTTCAAAGACGCGTTGATGTCGCGGGCAAGGCCGGCAACGGCACGGGGTGTGCGCGGGCCGAATTGCATCACGGCAACCTGATCGACCGCAAACACTCTGCCGGTGCGAACCGCGGTGGTCAGCGAAATGGCCGGGTGCGATTTCACCTGCTCAATGCCGCCCATCTGATCCGCATTATGTTGCATGACTAAGATGATGTCCGGGTCGGCGGCCACCGCCGCTTCCAGAGACAGTGAGCGGTAATCGGTCTGATCGCCGAATAGGTTGGTGCCGCCGAGCAATTCGATCACCCCATGGGCCGCCGTGGCCTTGCCGGCAGCCCGCGGCGCCCCCTCGCGAAGGGTGGAAAAGAAGAGCACCGTCGGTGCGAGATTCATTTGGTCGATTTCTTGTTTCGCCTGCACCCAATCGGCGGATATCGCCTCGATCAGTGCGTCGCCTTTTTCGTCAACGCCCAATTCCAGGGCAACGCGGCGCGTCTTCTCCAAGATGGATTCGACCGTATAGGTCTTTTTCATCTGGACGATTTCCACGCCGGAATCTCGGATCTGTTGCAGGGCAGGTGCCGGTCCCGCCGCGCCGCTGATGAGAATAAGGTCGGGTTCGGCCGAAAGAACGCCTTCGGCCGACAATTGCCGGACATATCCGACCTTGACCGTTTTTGTGGCCGCTTCGGGAAAGACGCTTGTGCTGTCCGTCGCCACGAGCCGATCCCCTTCGCCGAGCAGATAGATGATTTCGGTGATATCGCCTCCAAGGGCGACAATTCTCTCCGCCGCCAAGGATGGCGAGGCCGTGCCGATCATGGCGGCTAGGGCCCAAATCAAGGATGCAGAAAAAAGTCGGATCATCGCCGGGTCCTTCTTTC
>JANQMY010000211.1 GCA_028279895.1 Alphaproteobacteria bacterium | reverse complement strand
TGGTCCGTTATGTCCACCCCAGCTCGCGCATGGCCCAGGGCGCGTTCCAGATTTTCGTCATATGGCTGACTTTGTCGTCGGCATCCATTGTCAACGCATAAACGTAATGCGAATGCGTTTCTTTGCCCGTCGGGGGAACGGGACCGCCCTCACCCACATGCTTGCCATTGAAGGTGGCGAAGAAAAGCGCTGTGCGCGTCGCTTCATCAAACGCAGCATTATGCAAATCATAGGTGGCGCCCGCCGCCGTTTCCGTGCCGAAGGCTTTCATCCATTCGCAATAGGCTTCCACCGTGGTGATATCGGTGAGCGGCTCGCTTTGGGCGACAAAGACGGCACCCTCCGCCACATAGGGCGCACAGCCGGCCCACCCTTCCGGCGCCTCACAGGCGGCAAAGAACTTCTTGGCATTTTCGAATGCAGACATGGCGGTCTCCTTGTGCCGATACGGCGTGTCGCTTCTCTGGACAGGCTCCACTCTAATGGTAGGTTGCCCAGCATACGCCAAAGACTGCATCTTATTGAGGGGAAAATCATGTCGACCAAACACCTGCTTGACCCAGACCTTGTGCCCGTGATCGAGCAAATGCCCGCCCTGGACATGACGATCGACATGGTGCCGCAAAAGCGTATCGAGTTTATGGAAATGCGGGTGATGGGCGATGCGGAAGCGGCCGGCGTGGTGCGTGAAGAAATCCACGTGCCCGGGCACGAAGGCGACCCGGATGTGCGCTGCCTCAAATATACCTCCCGCAACCGAAGCACACCATCGGCGGCCTATCTGCACATTCACGGCGGCGGGTACACGGTGGGAACGCCGGAAATGGCCGACGAAATGAACATCCGCATCGCGGCCGACCTGGGCATTTTGGTGCTGTCGGTGGATTACCGGCTGGCACCGGAACATCCCATCCCCGCGCCGCTGCACGATTGTTATGCGGCGTTGGCCTGGCTGCACGGGAATGCCGCGGCGCTGGGCATCAAACCGGACGCTATTGGGGTGGGCGGCGAAAGCGCGGGCGGCGGGCTTGCGGCGGCGTTGGCGTTGAAAGCGCGCGATGCGGGCGCCTACCCGATCTGTTTCCAATTGCTGGTCTACCCCATGATCGACGACCGCACGGGAACCGACGCCCAGCCCGGCGATCCGACCACGGGCGAATTCGTCTGGACACGTCATAACAACCAATTCGGCTGGAACGCCTATTTGGGCGACGCACCGCGGACCGCCCCGCAGGTGCCGGCCCGCGCCCCGTCCCTCAAAGGGCTGCCGCCCACCTGGATGGCCACGGCCGCGCTGGATTTGTTCCGGGAAGAAAACGTTCAGTACGCCCAGCGCCTGATGGCCGACGAAGTGCCCACGGAACTGCAGGTCTATCCCGGCGCCTGCCACGGCTTTCAATTGGTGCGCGATGCCGGTGTGTCGAAGCGCTATGTGAAAGACTTCTTCGGCGCGCTGAAACGGGGGCTGGCGATCACGGACTGATTGGCCGACCCGCCGGACCGCTGGCGATGTGTTCGCCTTGCGAACGGCGCCGAGCTACTGAGCTGCAGCCAGCTTGGGAAAGCGCGCGCTCGAGCCGCCCATTAGATTGTGCGGCATTTCGCCGGCTTGGGCCGGCGGCACCCATCCCCATTTCTTTAATATGGCCACGTCCAGCACATTCTCACTGCCACGACTGATCGCAGCCACTGTGTTGACCCCGCCGCTCGCTCATTTGGTATTGACGCTCTTGGTTGCGACAGTGGTCTTGCCGTTTCAACTGGTCTCCTATGCTGCTAACGAGGCGTTGACCCTGCTGGCCGGACTTTCATTTCTGTTCGCGGTGATTGCCGTTCCGGTGACCTATATCGGCACGCTCTTGGTGCTGGTCCCCTACTATCTTTGGACCGCCAAAAAAGGAAAGTTCGAAGCGGGCGTTGCCATGATGATCAGCCTACTGAGCGTACCGTTGGTTTTGATCCTCAGTGGGGTGCTGTCGGCCTTTTTATCGGTGGGGCCGCGTGCGGATGGCGAGCCGTGGAGCGTAATTTCCCGCCTCTTGTCCTTCTTCCTGCCCTTCGGCATTGCCTATGCGGTGGCGGCAAGCCTGCTGTTCGCCCGGATCGTGCACCGCCGGGAGAAATCGCCCCTCTCATTGTAAGTCTTGTCTATAAGACTTGTTCGGCATATGGCCTTGGCCGATGTCTCCGGCGGCTTACTGGTTCTCACCGGCACCGAGATGATCAAAGTATCGGCTGTCTCGGATATGGTACAGGATATGTCGAAGCTCCTCTCCAAAATCGAAGAGCAGGTCCTCCAATTCCTCGGCGTCCGACGTGCTTTTCATCGCCGGAAGCAATTCGTTGACGATCTTTTCGGCCGACTCTGCGACTTCGCAGATTGTATATGCCAGAGCCGAAGCCTCCGGCTCGCCGTCGCGGTCCGGATATCTTGCAACTTTTCCAAGGGCCGACAGCTTTCGGAAAAGTTCGGATTGAACGGAAGCAGGCATTCAATAACGATCCTCCGTATTGGACATTGAGGCTTAGCCCCGCGACCGCCCGCTGACCGCCACCAGCCAAAAGACGAAAGCGCCCACCACCACAGGCACGGCCACAACGCCGGCTGTGGGGGCAATCTCCGCCCATTGCTCCGCAGTCGGAACAACAGGCCCCAACACCAAGAGCACCGCCGTCACCAGTGCGACACCGGCCCCGAAGAGAAGATAGGCAAATAATCCGTCGAGCCGCAGCAAGGCCACCAGCCGGTCATACAACACCAGCGGCAGCAACAGCATCGCCATGAAAAGTGCGGCCAGCGCACCGGCGATGATGGCGGTTTGCGCGAGCGAACTGTCGCCCTGCAAGACCGCATCGGCCGCACCGCGGTCGAACGCCACAAACAACACCAGAATGGCGACCACGGCTTTCATCGCGTCCATCACCATCGGCAAGAAGGGCACGGCAATCACCGCGATCGTTGCCCCCACAAGATATACCCAAGGATCCACCGGCCCATTGCACATCCCCCCTGTTTCGACGGCAGCATTTTAACAAGCCATTAACCATACCACCAGAACGGCTAAGACAGCCGCCCGTGCCCATGATAGGCTGTTCCAAAATGACACAAGGGGATCCCGCGCCGCCACGGCATTCAGGAGGCCGATGGGCCGGCGCCCTTTGAAGACGAGCAACAGTGGGGTGTGTAATGCGTAAACTGCTCATCGTCGCGGTGATGGCTGGTGCCGTGACCGCATCGCAAGCGGCAACGACGCCGCTCATCGAGGCCAAGAATGACGTGGCGAAAGTGATCGCCATGGCGCAGCCTTGCAAGGAGTCGCGCCAATCGGCCAGCCTGCAGCACATTGTGGCGTTCGACCGATATTCCATCGCGCTGCGGACGCAGGCCGTGGTGGTCGGCTATGTGGCCGACGAAATCACCCACAAAGCGGACATGCGC
>JANQMY010000193.1 GCA_028279895.1 Alphaproteobacteria bacterium | reverse complement strand
AGGAATTCACCAACGTATCGTTGCCATTGCCGCCGCGCAAACGATCATTGCCCGCGCCGTCCAAAAGCGAGTCTTCGCCGTTGCCGCCGCGCAGAAGGTCGCGCCCATTACCGCCATCCATCATGTCGTTGCCGGTGCCGCCATTCAGCGTATCGCGGCCATTGCCGCCATCCATCATGTCGTTCCCCGATCCGCCGGACAGCGTGTCACGCCCGCCACCGGCAAGGAGCGTATCGCCGCCCGTGCCGCCGAACATGCGATCATTGCCGCCGCCGCCGTCCAGCACATCGCGTTTATCGCCGCCGCGCAATTGGTCGTTGCCGCCGAGACCTTGAAGGAAATCGCGGCCTTCTTCGCCGTTCAGCCGGTCGCGCCCGTTGGAGCCCGTAAGCTCGTCTTCAAGCGCCGCAAAGACCCCTTCGTCGTTTTGGTCGTCGCCCCCACCGTCGCCATTATCGTTGTCATTGTCATTGTCGTTTTGATTGTCATTATCGTTATCGGCATCATTGTCATCATCGTCGTCGTTCGCTCTCGACTGAATGAAGCTGAAGAGCCGCGCGAGAAAGGAATCGAACTCGTTGTTGGAAGATCGATCGGAGCTAAAAAAGTTGCGTAGAAAAAAAGCCATTTTGTAAACCTTCAGAAGGCTGAGTGTCCTTCCGGTCTACGCGCCAACCCCATACCCCTGCCGCAAATTGATGATACTTATATATCGTTTTCACCGACCCCCATCAACGGGCATATATGGCGATTTTGTGATTTGTCCCCGATTGGCTAACATAGCATGAATTTTTATCTTTATACGAACTAAATCACAGCTCTTTGAACGCACGTGCCATCTGATCGGAAAACGGCTTCAGCAGATAATTCAGCATGGTCCGCTCGCCGGTCGTAATAAAAATTTCCGCAGGCATGCCCGGCACCAGCTTCAAAGGTGCCTCGGCATCGGCCGACGGCACTGCGAACCGCACACGAACCGCGTAAAACATAAAGCCGGTTTGAGGGTCCGCCGCTGCATCGGCACTAATATGGACGATGTCGCCTTGGAATTCGGGTGTGGTCTTTTGGTTAAAGGCCGAAAACCGCAAACGCACATCTTGTCCCGGGTGAATTTGATCGATGTCTTTCGCTGCCACCTTCGCTTCCACCAGCAACTCGTCCTCGGCCGGCACGACGGTCAGGATCGTTTCGCCGGGCTGCACAACGGCACCGGCTGCGTGAACTTGAAGCGTGTGGATATATCCGGATTGGGGCGACCGTACTTCGGTACGGGTCACCACGTCTTTGGCGGCCGTGAAGCGCTCCTCGGCAGCGCCCAATTGGGCGCGTAGGTCTTGAAGCTCTGTCAGGATTTGGGACTTCTTTTCCTCATTAAACTGGATCGTCGCCAGCCTGACTTCGCTGACCCGCTCCCTGACTCGGGCAATTTCGGCTTCGGCAGCGCCGACTTGCCCTCTTAGGCGAGAGGCTGCGCGTTTCGCGTCCGTGACCCGATTGACGGGCACCAGCTTTTCTTCATAGAGCTCTTCCAGGCGCGCTTGTTCTTCGGCGACCAGCGCATATTCTTCTTCTGCCGCTGCCTTTTGAACCTCAAATCCTTCGATCAGATCGTCCAATTGTTCCAATTGCTGGTCAAGTTGCTGGCGCTCGCTCTGCCGGAGGCTTTTGCGGGCCGCAAACATGTGTAGGGCGCTGGTCATGGCCGCAAATACATGGGGTTCTTCCGAATGCGACAATATTTCCTCCGGGAAGACGATTTCGTCGGCGCCATCCCGCTCTGCGGTCAGTCGGGCGATTTTGGCATGGAGTTCCGCCTTTTGCTTGGCGATGATTTCTAACTCGGCGCGCGCCGCCGTGTCGTCCAGCGTCACAAGAAGATGACCTTCGGTGACGTGATCCCCATCACGCACATGGAGATCCTTTACCGTTCCCCCTTCTTTGTGCTGAACATCTTTGGAATGGCTGTCTACCACCAAATGCCCGCCGGCAATCACCGCGCTGGCAAGCCGGCTGACAGTGCCCCAAAACACGAAAGTGGTGACCAACAGCGCTGTCGCCACATAGCCGATGAGTACCCAACGCGACACGCCGGCAGGCGCGGGTCCGAACAGCGCGTTACGTACATTCAAAAAGCGGAATCCGGTTATTGGGTTACGCGACATCTCGTCCCTCATTGGCTGGCCGCAAAACTGTCTTGAGAATCTGATCCTTGTCACCGAAAGCCTGCTGACGCCCGGCGTGCAGCAGAAGCACTTTGTCCACCGCAGCCAAAATGCTGGGGCGATGGGCCATCGCGATCACCACAGCACCCCGCTGGCGGGCACCGCGGATGGCGCTGACCAACGCGTTTTCGCCATCGGCATCCAAGTTTGAGTTGGGTTCGTCGAGTACGATCAAGAACGGATCGTCATACAAAGCTCGCGCCAGCGCGATGCGTTGCCGCTGACCGGTGGAGAGGGCAAAACCCGTGTCGTCGCAGGGCGTTTCGTACCCCTCAGGAAGGTTCAAGATGAGCTCGTGGACACCCGCGGCCTTCGCCGCGGCAATCGTTTTCTCGGTCGTGGCGTCCGGGGCGAAGCGACTGATATTTTCCGCAACAGTTCCGGGAAACAGGGCGACCTGTTGAGGCAGATAGCCCACATGGCGCCCCAATACATCGCTGTCCCA
>JANQMY010000181.1 GCA_028279895.1 Alphaproteobacteria bacterium | reverse complement strand
CCCTCCTCAGGGTGAGGAAAACAAGCAAAAACCTCATGGTGAGGAGGCGCGATAGCGCCGTCTCGAACCATGGGTTCCTAAGACCATGACTTTTTCAGCAGCCTGCTAATGCGAGAATGGCCAGCGCGAACGAACGAAATCTGCATAGTCTCGCGCATAACCGGTTCCCACTTAAGCGCGACAGGCCTTAGGCATTCAAGATGTAAATCTTCCAGCCTGCCACCAGCACCACGCCGGCCAAAGTCGCGGGCAGGAAGACTTTCCACGACAAGCGCATCAACTGGTCGTAGCGGTAGCGTGGCACCACCGTTCTGACGAGGGCGAACACGAAAAAGAAGAAGACGATCTTGAAGGAAAGCCAGAAGAGCCCGAAAAGATTGGTGCTTGTGGTCGACCAATTTTCGAGAAAAGGCGTCGGAAAAGGTGCTTGCCAGCCGCCGAAAAAGAGGATGGAGATCAGCGCGCACATCAGAATGATGTTCACGGTCTCCGCCAGATAATACATAAGAAAGCCGGTGGAGCTGTATTCGGTCTGGTAACCGGCCACGAGTTCAGATTCCGCCTCCGGCAAATCGAAGGGCGGGCGATTGGTTTCGGCGAGCGCGCAGACGAAAAAAATCACCATCATCGGCACCATCACCAATGTCAGGGGCAGGAATTCCAAGCCGGGTCCGCCAAAGACATTCCAATTCCAAAAACCGCCGCTCTGTAAGCGGATGATCTCTTGCATGTTGGCGGATTCGGCCAGGATGATCACGGTCACGATGGCAAAGCCGATGGCGACTTCGTAACTGATCATCTGGGCGGTGGACCGCAGAGATCCGAAAAACGGGTATTTCGAGTTGGACGACCAGCCCCCCAATATCACACCGAAGACGCCCATGGACGAGATCGCGAATATATAGAGGATGCCCACATTGATGTCCGCGATGGCCCAATCCGGTCCGAAGGGAATCACAGCCCAAGCGGCGAACGCGGTAGTCACGCTGAGAATGGGGGCAAGCACAAAGACCGCTTTGTTCGCGGACGAGGGGATCAAGAATTCCTTGAAGACGAATTTCAAGGCATCGGCGAAGTTTTGCAGAAAGCCGAAAGCGCCGACCACGTTGGGGCCGCGCCGCAACCCGACGGCTGCGTAAATTTTCCGGTCGGCATAGATCAGGTAGACGACGGCGAACAGTAAAACGATCATCACAAGGACGATTTGCCCGACGGACATCAAGGTCCATCCCATCGGACCGTCCCAGAAATCGAGTGCGGTGTGTTCGGTCACTTAATCGGTATCCAAAATTCCATCTCGATGACGGTGTCGGGGCCCGGCACGGGGCGTGCGTCTTCCGGTGCGGCATGGACATCCGCCGCGTAGAATTGGATGAATTCGTTGCTGGCGACTTCGAATCCGGATTGCGGGAACCAGTCTATGGCGATGGCAAATCCCGCCGGGTTTATTTGGTTGGTCGGGATCTCGAATGGAAAAACGGCATACCGGTCCCAGTGCAAATGTTCTTGGACCATGCCGGACGGAAGGGGCCCGTCGCCTGCCACGGGCACCGCCATCAATACATCATAGGCAAAGCTGTGGTCGGCATCGATGGCGAATACATGCTGGATCAGGCCGGGCCCCGTGCGATGCGGAATTTGTGAGATATCCGCCACGAAGCGGTGGGCCAGCTCGAACACGCCGGGCGGCGCACGCTCCGTGCCGTCCTCGAAATGCTGCAGATACCCCGCCAGAGTCATGTTCAAGTCTTTTTCGATGCGCGGCGTCGGAATGGCGACATTGCCCGTCGCGCTCCACAAGACCGGGTGCAACAGATCGAGTTGCGTGTCGGTCCCTTCCTCGCGGAAGTCGCTGGGGCTGACGCCGAATTCGCCTGTAAAGGCACGGGTGAAGGCCGCGTGTGACTCGTAGCCCACGCGAAGCGCAATCTGGAGGATGCTGTCGTCACTTTGTCGTAAGTGGCGGGCAGCCTCCGTGAGGCGCCGAAGGCGCACATAGCGGGCCAGCGGATGGCCGGTCGCATGGGCAAATACGCGCGACAAATGAAACTTGCTGATATTGCTGTGGTCGGCGATCCGGTCGACGCTGATATCGCGTCCAAGATTCGCTTCGATATAGCTCAATGCCCTGTTGATCGGATGCACCGTTCCGCCCTTCGCTCACGCGCCGTGGATAAAGCACATTTGCGGCATTTGCGCTTTACATTTTGTGCGGTTCTAACCCGGTTTTGAAATGCTCTGGCACCAACACAAGGCTGCGCCGGTGGTTTTGGAGGCGCGGCCCATATGGTGAAGGGGCCAGACTCGTTGCGGGTTATCGCGTCGACAGCGCCCAGATGATCACCGCAATGGGTAAGGCCGCTGCCGCGGCGGCAGCGATATCAGCGAGACCGTCCAAGAGTAACGCGATGACAAGCCCAGCGAGACTGATCACCAACACCGTCACCGGTATCCCGAAAATCTGACGGAGTGTCTTTTTTTGTGGGGTCATGCCGGTTTCCGCACGCTGGTCTGCGCCGCGTCCTGAATGCCGGGTTTCGCCTTTCCGAACCATAAATAAAGTCCGCTGGCGAGAATGATGATCGCCACGAGATTGAGAACTGCCCAGATCACCTTCAGGAATAAACCGCCATAGTCGCCGAAATGAAGTGGTCGGGATAGAGACAGAGCTTGCATAAACCAAGGCATGTCGCGCAAACCTGTCGATGTGCCATCCACAATATCGACAAGCACCGGCGTGATAATCCGCTCTGTCGCCGGCGATGTGCCATGAAAGAAAACCGCATAGTGGCCGCGCGTGGAGAAGTCGCTTCCGGGAAAAGCAACGAATTGTAGCTCCATTCCGGGCGCTTGGCGGCGTGCGTTGGCAACCGCGCGGTCGAGGGAGCTTCGTGGGGCTGTTGCGCCTGTCGTGTCGAGATCGCTGATCGTTTCTTTGAGTTCTGTCGCACGCCATGCATCCAGGATCGGTTTTTCTAGGGTATTGATCACGCCTGTGAGACCGACCAGCAAAAGCCAGCCCATCGTCATGATGCCGAGCAGATTGTGGTAGTCGAGCCATGTGGTTCGCGGCGATCTGTCCCGTCGTACGGTTCCAAAGTCGAGTTTTCGCATGAAGGGCGCATAGAGCACTGCGCCGGACACGATCGAGGCGGCGAGCAAAAGGCCCATGAAACCAAGAAAGAGCATGCCGGGCAGACCGAGAAA
>JANQMY010000170.1 GCA_028279895.1 Alphaproteobacteria bacterium | reverse complement strand
GATGAAAATGACTTTTTCAGCAAGCTGCTAGAACCAAATTTCCATCGCCAGGTTTTTGGCATCGCGTTGGCCGGAATCGGTGAGGCATTCTGCCGTGCCTGTACTCTGATCACGACGGGGCAATCTACAAACAAGAAGGTGTCGGCCAATTAGCGGCCGTCACTTACTGGCCGGGATAGACATAGGCAAAAAACAAGAAGAAGGCCGATGCGAGGATCAGCAGGTTGAGGAAGCGGGACCAGGGCCGCCCTCTGGCACCCGGATCTCTCACCGAACGCCCTCCGTCGGACACAGCGATATCGGGTTTGCGCCCATGGGCACGCGGTACTCGGGGACTTCGCCGTGGTGAGACATGATCCTGTCCTCCCGATGGCTCCATGGTCGGGCGGATTTGTCAAGAAGCCGTAAACTAACGCATACTGCCATCGAGTGATGGTTCCGAGGTGACTTTTGGGCCTGTTTTCAGGGCAAAGGCGGCGCGTCAACCATGTTTTCACATTTGTGGGCGAGCCCCGTTTCTTCATGTGTCTCAAACTGATACACTGTCATAACGGCTAAATTGGGGGGTTTAGGCACGCTGGGGTAAGGTGCCTAGGCTTGTAAGTGTGCGCGGCAAACAAAAGATGGCACGGACGTCCGACAACGGATCCCGCCGGGGGGCGGGCAATGGGCAAAACGAACTCGCAAAAAAAGACGGGTCCAAAAGCCCGTTAACCGGTGCCAATGGCCGCTGGGGACATATCTACGCGGCGCTCGATCTCGGAACAAACAATTGTCGCCTATTGGTCGCAAAGCCCGACAAAAAGGGGTTTCGGGTCATCGACTCTTTTTCGCGGATTGTGCGTCTGGGAGAAGGCCTGGATCAAAACGGGGAGCTGTCGCCGGCCGCCATGGATCGGGCGATGGAAGCCCTGTCTATTTGCGCCGCCAAAATGAAAAAAAGGGGGGTTACCCTTCAGCGTTGTGTGGCGACGGAAGCCTGCCGAAAGGCGAGCAATGGCGCTGAATTTATCGAACGCGTCCGCGCCGAAACCGGCCTTGAGCTCGACATCATTACCCCAAGCGAAGAAGCCAAACTGGCCGTTGCCGGATGTTGGCCCTTGGTCGATCAAAGCTGCGATGCGGCGTTGGTCTTCGATATTGGCGGCGGCAGCACCGAGCTGATCTGGCTTGATCTCGACCACGGACCGTCGGGCAGCGTGCCGGTGACGATTTCTGCCTGGACGTCTATTCCCCTTGGCGTCATTTCCCTGGCGGAGCGGTTTGGCGGCCATGACATCCCCAGCGAAGTCTACCAAACCATGGTCGATTTTGTGTCGCCGCATCTTGACCGTTTTGCCGCCGATCTCGGTCCCTTCGACCGCCGCCGCCCCTTCCATATGGTGGGTACGTCCGGCACGGTGACCACGATTGCAGGCGTTCATTTGGAACTGAAACGCTATGATCGTCGCCGGGTAGACGGAAAGTGGATCACGTTTAGCGACGTGATGGCAGTCGCGCGCCGGCTGTCGCAGATGGACTTTCAATCGCGGGTGGCCGAACCCTGCGTCGGCCGCGAGCGGGCCGATTTGGTGGTCGCGGGCTGCGCGATTTTGGAGGCCATCAACAAGAGATGGCCGTGCGAGCGTCTGCGCGTCGCCGACCGGGGCTTACGGGAAGGCATGCTGCTGGCGCTCATGGAAACCGCCGACCGCTTGCATTATCCGCCCCAAGAAGATCAACAAATCTCCGTCTCGTCCCATTTGACCGTGCCTGCCGGCGCGAGTTAAGCGTAAAGCGTTTCATTGTTCTAATTGAACCGTTACTAGAAGAGACATGCCCTCCAAATCTGGCAAAGGCTCGAAAGGCAAATCGTCGGCCCCGGGCGGACGCAATCTGAAAGTGCGCGTGAAAACGGCCAAAGGGCGCCGGCTGTCATCGACCCTGTGGTTGGAACGCCAACTCAACGACCCTTACGTGGCTGCTGCGAAACGTGCGGGATACCGGTCGCGCGCCGCCTTCAAACTGTTGGAGCTGGACGACAAGTACAAATTCCTCAAACCCCATGCCCGCGTGCTCGATTTAGGGGCGGCCCCCGGCGGCTGGACGCAAGTGGCGGTCGAGCGTGTCGGCAGCGACGACGCCACACAAGTTACGGCAATCGACATTTTGGAGATGGACCCGGTGCCCGGGGCGCAGGTGGTGCAGCTCGATTTCATGGCGGCGGACGCCCCGGACAAGATCATGGATCTTCTGGGCGGCAAGGTCGATGTGGTGTTGTCGGATATGGCGCCGTCCACCACCGGCCACCGCAAGACCGATCACTTGCGTATTATCGGGCTGCTGGAAGCGGCCCTGGACTTTGCAGTGGGGTGCTTACACCCCGGGGGGGCATTCGTGGCCAAGGTCTTTCAAGGGGGATCCGAGCGGGACGTGTTGGATCTGATGAAGCGCCAGTTTTTGACCGTCCGGCACGTCAAACCCAAAGCGAGTCGCGCGGGGTCGGCGGAACTCTATGTGGTGGCGACCGGATTTCGTGGCGTGCAAGGCTCAGGATCTTCAGCCGATCGGTAGAACCGGCTGCACAAAAGTCCTGCAAAAGCTTGGCTTTTGCGTCGATCCTCCTATCTCTTCTCCATGATGTCCAAACGACGGTTCGGACCGGTGTGACTTGTTTTTGCTTTCCAGGGGCGAAGGTGATATGCCCTCTGGCCATCCAATTGAGGAGGTGTGCGCTTGGAGATTCGTGAAGGCTTAACATTCGACGATGTTCTTCTCCAACCGGCTGCCTCCAGTGTGCTTCCCACAGAGGTGACAACCAAAACACGGCTGACGCGCGACGTCGAACTCGGCATTCCGCTTTTGTCGGCCGCGATGGATACCGTTACCGAAGCGCGCCTTGCCATCGGCATGGCTCAGCTGGGCGGCATGGGCATCATCCACCGGAACATGGGGCCCGATGAACAGGCGGAACAGGTCCGCCAAGTGAAGAAGTTCGAATCCGGCATGGTGATCAACCCGGTCACGATCACGCCGGAACAGACCTTGGCGGATGCCCTTGCCCTGATGGATGCGCACCGGATTTCGGGCATCCCGGTCGTGGATGCGCAAGCCCGGAACGGACAGCCGGGCAAGTTGGTCGGTATACTGACGAACAGAGATGTGCGTTTTGCCAGTCAGCCGGACCAGCCCATATCCGAGCTGATGACGAAAGATAACCTGGTAACGGTTCGGGAAACCGTGGACCGGGAAGAAGCCAAGCGGCTATTGCACAAGTTCCGGATCGAAAAGCTTTTGGTGGTTGATGATGCCTATCGATGCATCGGCCTGATCACCGTGAAAGACATCGAGAAGGCCCAACAGCACCCGAACGCCTGTAAAGACAGTGCCGGCCGGCTGCGGGTCGGGGCTGCAACCACCGTCGGTGATGAGGGCTTCGACCGTACCGAGGCGTTGCTGGCGGCGGGGGCCGATGTGGTCGTGGTCGATACGGCCCATGGTCATTCGAGCCGCGTAACCGATGCCGTCTCCCGCATCAAAAAGACCAGCAATTACGCCCAAGTGGTGGCCGGCAATGTGGCCACCGGCGATGCCGCACGGGCCCTGATCGATGCCGGGGCCGACGCCATCAAAGTGGGGATCGGTCCGGGGTCGATTTGCACGACCCGCGTGGTGGCCGGTGTCGGTGTCCCGCAGCTTACTGCCATCCTTGACACGGTAGAGGTAGCGCGGCGCGAAAATGTGCCTGTTATCTCCGATGGCGGCATTAAGTTTTCCGGCGATTTGGCGAAGGCCATTGCGGCCGGGGCCGACTGCGCCATGATCGGCTCGCTGTTCGCCGGCACGGAGGAAAGCCCCGGTGAAGTCGTGCTCTATCAAGGGCGCAGCTATAAGTCCTATCGTGGCATGGGGTCGGTAGGTGCCATGGCCCGCGGATCGGCAGACCGTTACTTCCAGCAAGATGTAAAAGACAATCTCAAGCTTGTCCCGGAAGGGGTGGAAGGCCAGGTGCCCTTCAAAGGACCACTGAGCGGCACGGTTCATCAGCTTGTGGGTGGGCTGCGGGCGGCCATGGGATATACCGGATGCGCCGACATCCTGGCACTGCAGCGGAACGCCGTGTTCATGCGCATCTCGTCGGCCTCGTTGCGGGAAAGCCACGTCCATGATGTTTCGATCACGCGTGAGCCGCCGAACTATCCTGCCTCACAATAGGCCCTTGCCGTATCTGAAAGAGGCCGGTCTGTGACCCCGGCTGCCCGCGCGCAAGCGGCGATCGAGATTCTGGATACGCTGGGATCGGACCCATTCCGTTTTGATGATTTTTTTCGACGCTGGGCGCGGCAGCATCGCTATGCCGGTTCGAAGGACAGGGCGGCGATTAAGGACTTGGTCTACCGGGTTTTTCGGCACCGCGGCGAGATCATTTGGCGTATTCCTCACGCCGGGGGGCGCATGCTTGTTGCCGGTCTCTTGAGGTGGGCCGATGGCGAAAGCTTGGAGGCGCTGGAGGCGCTGTTTAATGGGCAAACCTACGCGCCTGCCTCCCTGTCGCCCGACGAACAGGCACAGCTTCGACATGGCCCTCAGGAAGAGATGCCGCTCTGGGCCCGCCATAATGTGCCGTCTTGGCTGGAGCCGGAACTTCGACGTCAGTTCGGGGCCGACCTGGAAAACGAGCTGATGGCGATGGCCGGGCGCGCCCCCCTGCATGTGCGTGCCAATGAGTTGAAGACGACCCGAGATCGTCTGCATACAGAGTTTGAGCGTCTTGGACTGTCCTGCTCGCCTCTGGTGGGGAGCCCGAACGGGCTTGAACTTCCCGCCGACGCCAAGCTGCTCGATCTCGATCTGTATAAGTCCGGCATGTTTGAGGTGCAGGATCTGGGCTCGCAGATCGCCGGCCGGGCCTGTCGGGTGCAACCGGGTGATTGCGTGGTCGATCTGGCGGCGGGGGCGGGGGGCAAAACCCTGCAACTTGCGGCGGCGATGGAGAATCGAGGCCGGCTGGTGGCCGGCGACATCGATGACGGCCGGCTGCAGCGGCTTGTCGAGCGGGCCGGACGGGCAGGGGCAGACCGGATCGAGACCCAACATCTCAGCAAAAACCACCATGCGGAGCTGATTGCGTCGCTTGGGGAAAAAGCCGATGTGGTGTTGGTGGACGCGCCGTGCAGCGGCACCGGCACCTGGCGGCGGCAGCCGGAAGCGCGTTGGTGGCTGACGCCTGAACGCCTGACGGCCTATGTGAAAGTGCAGACGGAATTGGTGGCTCTTGGGGAAAAGCTTCTGAAACCCGGCGGCCGATTGGTTTATGTGACCTGTTCCGTTTTGCCGATGGAGAATCAAGACGTCGTGACAACGATTGAAACGGGTCATCCGACCCTTATGTCCGTTTCATCCGCGCGTCTGGCGACGGAGTTGGGTATTTCCCAGGGCGCCGATATTCGCTCACCTGGGCTGCAATTGACGCCGGCACGCCACAAAACAGACGGATTTTACATCAATGTTTTTGCCAAGAACCGCCGAGGGAACACTTGACGATACCGGGGGAAGCGGGAAGATTGGCGGTTTATTGGGGAACGCGGAATTTTCTGGCTTGGTCGTTATGTGGACATCCAAATTTCTAGCGGCGCTTATCGTGGTGAGCGTGGCCTTCGGGGCATTGTTCCCGGCGCAGGCGGCGAAATACAGCCGCCAATCGGAGAAAGTGTCTGAGTTGCTGCTCGGCGATGGCATTGCGTTGGTGCAGCGAGAACAGTTCGAGGACGCGATCAAGCTGTTCGAGCAGGCGGTCGTGGCGTATCCCAAAAACGCTCAGGCCTATAGCTATTTGGGCTTCGCCCATCAACAGACAGGCAATCTGCCCGACGCCAAGAAATTCTTCGGCATTGCGCTGGCCATAGACCCCGACGAAGTGCGGGCGCTCAATTGGGGCGGCCAAAGCGACCTGTCGTCGGACGACCTCGATGCCGCCCAAGCCAAGCTGGACCGTTTGTCGCGGGTTTGCGGCCCCTCTTGCAGCGAATACAAAGACCTCTATGCTGCCGTCAACGACTTCAAGGCAAAAGTAACCAATTGACAGACCGTATACTGATTATCGATTTCGGATCGCAAGTCACGCAACTTATTGCGCGGCGCGTCCGGGAGAGCGGTGTCTATTGCGAGATTGTTCCTTTTCAGAAGGCGGAGCAAGCGCTCGACGCGTTTCAGCCGCAAGCAGTCATTCTGTCCGGGGGGCCTGCCAGCGTCACGTTGGATGAACCGCCCCATGCGCCGGACCGTCTTTTCGAGATGGGGCTGCCCGTTCTTGGCATTTGTTACGGCGAGCAGACCATGGTGGCGCAGCTCGGCGGACAGGTCGAAAATGCCGACCACCGCGAATTCGGACGGGCCAAAGTCTCGATCGTGGATCGCTGCGATTTATTCGACGGGCTGTTCGAGGTGGGCGCGGAAGAGCCTGTATGGATGAGCCATGGCGACCGCGTGATGTCACTGCCGGACGGCTTTCGGGTGGTGGCATCGACACCTTCGGCGCCGTTTGCGGCGATTGCCGATGACGCACGCAAATTCTATGGGGTTCAGTTCCATCCGGAAGTGGTGCACACCCCGCGGGGCGCCGAACTGCTGCGCAACTTCACCCATCGTGTCGCGGGCTGCACGGGCGACTGGACCATGGAGGCCTTCAAGGAATCGGCTATGGCCCAGGTCCGGGCGCAGGTGGGCGACGGCCGGGTGTTGTGCGGTTTGTCCGGGGGGGTCGACTCCTCGGTGGTGGCTGTTCTGCTGCATGAAGCTATCGGCGATCAATTGACGTGCGTTTTTGTCGACACGGGCATGATGCGGGCGGACGAACCGGAAGAAGTCGTGTCCTTGTTCCGCGACACCTACAACATTCCGCTGGTGCATGTGGAAGCGTCGGACCTCTTTTTGGACCGGCTGGACGGTGTTCAAGACCCGGAACAGAAGCGCAAGATCATAGGGTCCACCTTTATCGATGTGTTTGAGAAAGAGGCCGGCAAAATCGGCGGGGCGGATTTTCTGGCGCAGGGCACCCTGTATCCGGACGTGATTGAGAGTGTCTCGTTCACGGGTGGGCCGTCCGTGACCATCAAGTCCCACCACAATGTGGGCGGCTTGCCCGAGCGCATGAATATGAAGCTGGTCGAGCCCCTGCGCGAGCTGTTCAAGGACGAAGTGCGGGCATTGGGCCGTGAGTTGGGGTTGCCCGACGCCTTTGTGGGCCGGCATCCTTTTCCCGGTCCCGGCCTGGCCATCCGCGTGCCGGGCGAGATTACGGGGGAAAAACTTCAGATTCTGAGGCAGGCCGACAAGATCTATTTGGAGGAGATTCGCGCCGCCGGTCTTTACGACGAGATTTGGCAGGCTTTTGCGGTTCTGTTGCCGGTTCGGACGGTTGGTGTCATGGGCGACGAACGGACCTATGACTATGTGTGTGCCCTGCGGGCGGTCACGTCGACCGACGGCATGACCGCGGACTATTACGATTTTTCCCATGAATTCCTAGGCGGCGTCGCCACCCGAATTATCAATCAAGTCAAGGGGATAAATCGGGTCGTGTATGACATCACCTCAAAACCGCCCGGTACGATCGAGTGGGAGTAGGCCGGGGCTTTCAACCAAAGTGTCGGTCATTCTCGGTTCCGTCATTCGCTGTTTGAATTGAAATGCGTGGTGACGCGCAAAATCGGGCCCGGTTTATTTCTCGGACGTTATCGCTATATGGGGCACATGCAGCTCTATGGTACACCTGTATCGCACTTCACCAGGAAGGTGCGACTGCTTCTAGACCATCTTGAACGCGATTATACGCTGATCGATGTGGGCAATGTGGCTGCCTCGGATGCTGAAGTTTTTTCCAGCAACCCGCTTATGAACGTCCCTGTGTTGCGGGATGGTGCCACAACACTCTTCGATTCCGATCACATTGCCGCACACCTTGTCCGTCATTATGACCCGGTCGATCGGTTTGACGTGCTGACGAGCGATGCGAGCACTCTCAATGCCCGTGCCGTTCTGAATGGGGCCATGGCGGCAGAAGTTCGGATTGTTCTTGCCGAGCGGACCGGGCTTGAAACGCGAAACCTGCCTTACTTCGACAAAGCGCGTGCGGTAGTGGCGAATGCCTTGGAATGGTGTGAAGCGGAAATATCCGTTTTTCAATCGGCGGAGCTGACATATTTGGCGTTTCATCTCATCAGTTTCTGGGACCACGTCCATCATTACGATTTGGTCGGAGGCAACTGGCCGAAGCTCACGGAACTTGCGGAGGAAATCGGTGCGTCAGGGGTGGTGGGCCGTTCTGCAATACCGGGATGAAAACGCGACAAAACGTGGTGTTTGATGGCGTTCACTCGCATTCGGAGCATGGGCCGACAACCGATGTTTAGCGGGTATGGGTGACGGAACGACTCGCCGGTGAAAACGACAAACATGTGAAAAAACAACCATATACCGTCTCTTTTAGAACAAATAATCGAAGAGTTCGTCTCCTGTCTTTAAACCTTGATGCTTTCGCTTAGGACAGTTTTAGGCTTTTGTGATAATCTGCGTTAACCATTGGAACGACTTCTGGACCTGTGGAGGAACCGATGCTGGGATTTCTGAAACGCAGGGGGGACAAGAAGCCGGGGGCGTACGGGCGCCAAGTTGAGGCAGCCGCTTATTTTTCGGCCGACCACGAGCCCGATGCGGATTTGTTTGAAGAGTTGTCGCTGGATGCCTTACTGCAGTCGGACGTGGTGCGAATCATGATGAACCGCGACGGCATCACCGACAAAGATATCCGTCTCTTGGCGGCATATACGAGCCAGAAGGCCGCAAGCCAGGTGAGAACCTACGGCTAAAAGGTCATTTGGTCCGATTCCACCCCATTGTTCGAAAGCGTTCGAAGCCTGTTTGAGGCCGCGCCCAGCTGCGCGATCCTGCGGCTGTTATGCGGCATCGCGGCCCTGTCTTCGATAAAGTAAACCGCCGCCGCAACTTTCCTGTTCGGGCGAATTGCGATGTTCGGGCGCGCCATGTACTTTACGCGCAAATTTTTCGGGATCTTCAGAAGCAAGAAACAAGAGATCCGGTCGAAAATCCGAACAGAAACACGCTTGGAGCAACAGGTTGACCGACATTTTCCGCGAGGTCGAAGAAGACGTCCGGCGCGAGCGCTACCAAAAAATTTGGGATCAATGGGGCACCACCATTATCGCCGGGGTCGTGCTGATTGTAGCAGGCACTGCGGCCTATCAGTTTTGGCAGGGCTATCAGAAGTCGCAACGCATGGAATTGGCCGGCCAGTACATCGCTGCCTCAGAATTGGATCGCGCGGACCAGCAGGAAAGCGCACTCACGGCCTTTGCCGCTTTGGCGCAGTCCGGCGCGGAGGGCTATGAAGCGTTGGCCAAGTTTCGCAAGGCGGGCATTTTGGGTGACCAGAATAAAATCGATGAAGCGATCGTTCTGTTTGACGAGATTGCGGCGGACCCGTCCATAGATGAATCGTTTCGCCGGCTGGCGCAAATCAAGGCCGCCGTGTTGCTTGCCGAAATCGCACCATATGCCGATATCCGAAGCCGAGTGGTGACTCTGGCCGAATCCCAGACGCCGTGGCGGTCTACCGCGCTGGAAATCCTCGGCTATGCGGCGTTTAAAGACAATGACCGGGCGCGGGCAATTCAAAGCTTCGAGCGGCTTGCACAGGACCCGGAAACCCCTGCCAGCATTCGCAGGCGCGCAACCGAGATGCTCATCGTGATGGACGCACCGCAAGGCGAACCGGCCGCGGTGGAGATTGCGCCTGAGACGGAACCGGCCCCTGAAACTGGAGTATCCGAGTAATGAGTGTCATGACACCCACTGGTACACAACGTCCTGGGCGGCGGCTTCTGGTGATTCTCAGCAGCGCGTTCGCCTTGGTGCTCGGCGGCTGTGAAACAGTCGGCGATCTGTTTACCGGCGGCGGCGGCGACGGACCCGCCCTGCAAGGAGAGCGCATCTCGGTGCTATCGCTCGAACAGCAGTTGGAAGCAGATCCGCGCATCGCCGATTTGCAAGTGCGCTTGCCTCAGCCCTATGCCAATGGCGAGTGGCCGCAGCCCGGGGGCTATGCCAGCCATGCCATGCACCACCTGGCGTTGGCCGACCGGCCGCGCCGAATCTGGCGCAGCCGGATCGGGTCGGGGTCAGGGGGCAATACGCGCCTCACCGCGACGCCCGTTATGGCGGATGGCCGGATTTTCGCGCTGGACTCTCGGGCGCGCGTGTCGGCCTTCGAAGCGGAAACCGGCGACCGCATTTGGCGGAAAGAACTAACCCCGAGGCGGCAAAGTGCTCAGACGGGCTTTGGCGGCGGGGTCGCCTATGAAGATGGCCGCGTGTTTGTGTCCACAGGGTTCGGTCACATCCACGCGCTCGATGCGGCGACCGGTGACGAAATTTGGATGAAGAAATTCAGTGTACCGTTCCGCGCCTCGCCCACGGCGGATGGCGGACGGGTGTTCGTCACCACCACCGACAATCAGCTTCAAGTGCTGGCCTCGTCTGACGGCCGCGTGCTGTGGGATCATCAGGGCATTTCGGAAACCGCCGGTCTCTTGGGCAGCGCAAGCCCTGCGGTTGCTGGTGAGATCGTGGTCGTTCCCTATACGTCGGGCGAAATCTATGCCTTGCGGGTGCAGAACGGGCAGACCGCCTGGAGCGATTCCTTGACCCGTACCGGTAATCTGACGGGGCTCACCGCCTTGAACGATATCGCCGGGCGGCCCGTCGTCGATCGTGGCCGTGTGGTGGCCATTAGCCATTCCGGACGGATGGTGTCCATCGATGCGCGCACCGGACAGCGCGTTTGGACCCGGGACATTGGCGGCGTTCAAACCCCGTGGGTGGCGGGCGACTTCATCTATTTGGTGACCTTGGATGCCGAAGTGGTGTGCATTTCACGCCGCGATGGGCGTATCCGCTGGATCACCCAGCTTCCCCGCTACCGCAACGAGAAAAAGAAGGAAGATCCCATTGAATGGGCCGGGCCCGTCTTGGCGGGAGACCGGCTGATTGTTCTGTCCTCGGACGGATATGCCGTGTCCGTGTCGCCCTATGTAGGCGGCGTCACGGGCGGTATTACCATACCGGAGGGGACCTTCATTCCGCCTATCGTTGCCAACCAAACGCTCTATATCCTCACCGACGATGCCGATTTGATTGCGATGCGGTGAGGCGGCGTGTGTTAAGACGGTGCTATGTCTTTTACCGTTGCCATTGTCGGCCGTCCCAATGTGGGCAAATCGACCCTGTTCAACCGTCTGGTTGGACAGAAACTTGCCCTTGTTGACGACCTGCCCGGCGTTACCCGAGATCGCCGGGAGGCGGAAGGGCGCATCGGTGACCTCACCTTTACGGTGATCGATACCGCCGGTTTTGAAGAAGCGGCAGGTGATAGTTTGGATGCGCGGATTCAAATCCAAACCCAATTGGCTGTGGAAATGGCGGATGTTTGCCTGTTCCTGGTGGATGCGCGGGCGGGTATTACGCCGACCGATGCTCAGTGGGCGGACATGCTGCGCCGCTCGGCGGGCAGCGTCGTCTTGGTTGCCAATAAATGCGAAGGGCAGGCAGCTGATGCAGGCATCTATGAAGCGTTTCAATTGGGTTTAGGCGATCCGGTCGCCATTTCTGCCGCGCATGGCGAAGGCATGGGCGAACTTTACGAAGCTCTGGCGCCCTTCGAGCGCGAAGCGCCCACAGACGATGAAGAAGCTGCCGACCGGCCCATTCACGTTGCCATTGTGGGCCGGCCGAATGTGGGGAAGTCGACCCTCATCAATAAGCTGATCGGCGAAGAGCGGCTGCTGACGGGCCCGGAAGCCGGCATTACGCGCGATGCCATTAGCGTCGAATGGGAATCGAACGGGGTGCGTTTTCGGCTGTTCGACACGGCAGGCATGCGCAAGAAGGCGAAGGTGGTCAAAAAGCTGGAGCGCTTGTCAGTGGCCGACACGCTGTGGGCCATTCGCTTTGCGGATGTCACCGTGTTGGTTCTTGACTCCGAAACCCCGCTGGAAAAGCAGGATCTGCAGATCGCCGACATGATCGAACGGGAAGGGCGCGCTGTTGTCATCGCCGTCAATAAATGGGATTTGGTCGAGGAACGCGACGGCATGGCCAAGGCTCTGCGGCGCCGGTTGGAAAGCGATTTGCCTCAATTGAAAGGCGTGCGCTGGGTTACGCTGTCGGGTCTGACCGGCGAAGGGTTGAGGAAAATCCTGCCGGCTGTGACGCAAGCCTATCAGGTGTGGAACAAGCGTGTGGGCACGTCCGCCCTGAACCAGTGGCTGTCCGAGGCACTGGAGCGGCATCCGCCGCCGGCGGTCAGTGGCAGACGCATCAAGATCCGCTACATCACCCAGACCAAGGCGCGGCCCCCCACCTTTGTGGTGTTTGTGAGCCGGCCGTCGGCGCTGCCCGCCGCTTATCGCCGCTATCTGGTGAACGGCCTGCGCGAGCATTTCGGATTTGAGGGCACCCCGATCCGCGTATTGATGCGCAAAGGCGAGAACCCCTATGCCAATCGGGCCAAACGAAAATAACGCACCGGTTTTGCCTATTGTCGGCTGATTGCGGTACGCTGACCTTGACTATAGAGCGGCGGATGGTTCCATTTCACCATCCGCCGCTCTAGGGTCGGGACTCAATTGATCCACCATATGACGATGGCGGCGATGAAGACGGCGGACAGGTATGTGTCCACCCGCTTGTCATATCTCGTGGCGATCCTGCGGAAGTCTTTAAGCCGACAGAACATGCGCTCGATGAGATTGCGGGTTTTGTAAGCGTGCCGGTCATAAGGATGGGGATGCTTCCGGGTCGGGTTCGGTGGGATTACGGGCACACAGCCGCGCTCGGTCAACCAGTCTCGCAGCCGGCGCGCGTCATAGGCCCGATCAGCGATCAGTTGCTTTGGTGTGGGCACTTTCAGAAGTAAGGCCGCTGCCCCGTCCAGGTCATGGGCGTGTCCCGCCGTCACGGTGAAGGCGATGGGACGTCCCATCGCATCGGTCAGGGCATGAACTTTGGTCGTCCGTCCGCCGCGAGACCGTCCGATGGCATTGGCATAGTCCCCCCTTTTGCGCCGGATGCCGAGCGATGCGCTTTGACATGGGTGGAATCGACCGCCGTCGAACTGATCACACCACTCGATCCCGTCAGAGCATAGAAGACATCATGCCAAACGCCTTGTTTGCTCCAGCGGTTGAAGCGATTGTAGATCGTCGTATAGGGACCGTACTCAGTTGGGCAGTCCCGCCATCGCGCCCCTGTCCGCAACATGTGAATGACGCCCGAGATCACTCGGCGGTCATCCACCCGATGCGCCCCTTTACGTCCCTGGGGCAGACAAGGTTCGATGCGCTGCCACTCTTCATCGCTGAGCCAAAAAAGATCTCGTCCCATTCAAGCCTCCTTTTCTCGGAAAGCTTGAATCACAGTCGACGCACAAAAGGAATCCCTAATTGAGTACAGACCCTAGTGGGGGAAGCCGATGCGACGGACGATTTGCCGGAACTTTCTGATATGTATGTTGGCCTTGCTGGTGCCGATCGCACCGAGTTTGGCGCAGGAATCGGCATCGCAGCCGGGTGCACAAGTGCACGAGAAAGCAACTCCGACTCCGACCCATATCCTCATCATACTGATTGATGATCTGGGCTTCCGCGACGTGGGATATCACGGCAGTGAAATCGCCACGCCCAATATCGACCGACTGGCAGTCCAAGGCGTGCAGTTCACCCAATTCTATGCGCATCCCACCTGCAGTCCCACGCGCAGCGCCTTGATGACGGCCAAATCGCCGGTACGGGTCGGCGTTATCTTGCCGATTTCCAAAAACGCCAAAAAAAGTTTGCCGCTCTCGGAGACGTTGATGCCTGAGTATTTCCGCCGGGCCGGATATCAGACCGCGCTGGTCGGCAAATGGCATTTGGGTCATGCGACAAGGGCCATGCAGCCCACAGCGCGCGGCTTCGAGCATTTCTACGGCAATCTCACCGGGGGTGTAGGGCATTGGGATCACGTTCATGGCGGCGGTTACGACTGGCAACGCAACGGCGTGACCGTGCGCGAAGAGGGGTATACGACCCATTTGCTGACCGACGAGGCGGTGCGCGTGATCGACGAACGCGATGCCGCGCGGCCTCTCTTCCTTTATCTCAGCTACAACGCGCCGCATCTGCCGAATGAAGCGCCGGAATCCAGTATTGCCGCCTATGCCGAGATTGAGAACGAATATCGGCGTATCCATGCGGCCATGGTTGCCGAACTCGACACCGGAATAGGACGTGTGGTCGATGCGCTGGAGCGCCAAGGCATGCTGGACAATACGCTTATCTGGTTTATGAGCGACAATGGCGGGCTCGTGCCAGGCCGGATCGATACGGGACCGCTGGCCTGGGTAGACGAACTCAAATATGTATTCGGCACGCCCATCCCCCTCAAAGTATTTGAGTTTGCGCGCTTGAATATGGAAGAAGGGGGCAGTGACAATACGCCTTACCGAGAAGGCAAGGGCTCGGTCTATGAAGGCGGCGTGCGGGTGCCGTCATTCCTTCATTGGCCGGAAGGACGTGTAACCGGTAAAATCAGTGGGCGGATTACCGTGCAGGATGTGTTGCCCACGCTGCTGGAAGCGACCGGTGTCGACGGCGATCTGGGGCCGGATGTGGATGGCATCAGCCGTTGGGATGTGATCGGCGGTGCCGCCGAGACAGCGCCACCCGAATTTTTGGTCAGCGGCTATTTCGACCAGGCCTATTACGAAGGGCAGTGGAAATTGCTGGCGCTGCAGAACGGCATCGAACTTTACGACCTTGCGGCCGATCCGACGGAGCAAACCAATGTGGCGGCGGAACATCCCTCCATCGTGGAGCGGCTCACCGCCAAGATCGACTCATTCCCGCGGGGCGAAGTCATCAACCCATCGCCGATGGCAATGTTCTGGGACCCCGATTTCTTCGGCGGTGAAGAAGATCGGGCGCCCTGGGCGGATGTGGTCACAGACTAATCGGCTATTCTTTGAGATTCATGCTTGAAATATAGAAATTCATGTTTTACATGAATTTCTATGAGTTTGAGTTTGGAGATGGTTGATGATGGATCATGCGAAAAGAGGTGGATTTGCGCGCTTCATGGCGACATCGACTCTGGTGTTGATGGTGTTGGCCCCGGCCGTTACCGCCAGCATATGGATTTTCCTCGATGTGTTGCCGCCGGATACTTTCATGAGGCTTGGTCCGGCGTTTGACCCGCAGGAGATCGGTGTTGGGGCGCGCCTTATCGGCTTCCTGGTGATGATGGTGCCGACCGCCATCGGCCTTTATGGATTGGCCCATCTGCGCCGCACATTCGTGGAAAGTGCGGCGGGCCATTCCTTTTCCAAAGCCTCCGTCGACGGTTTCCGTCGCTTCGCTTGGGCGGTTCTGTTCTATGTGATCAGCGTGCCTGTCATGAAGGCCGCATTAAGTGTCGTGCTTTCATTCCACAATCCGCCAGGCCAAAGGGTGCTGGCCATCGAATTGAGTTCCAACGATGTGATCGGTCTGTTCCTTGCCGGATTGCTGGTGGCAGTTGGGCATATCTTCGCCGAGGCACGCGCCTTGGCCGAGGAAAACGCAAGCTTTGTATAAGAGGGTCGTGTGCGGATCGTCGTTCATCTCGATGTCATGCTGGCAAAGCGCAAGGTGAAGATGAAAGATCTCGCGAAGGCCATTGGCATTGCCGAGCAGAACCTCTCTTTGATCAAAACCGGAAAAGTAAAGGGCATGCGGTTCGACACGCTGATGAAGATCTGTGATGTGCTGGACTGTCAGCCCGGCGATATTTTGGAGTTTTCGCGAGAATGAGTTTCCTTCGACTTCTGATGGCCGGGGCGGCAGCGCTGGTTCTGTTGTCCGCGTGCGAACATTACGATCCCAAAACCCTTGGGGACGGCATCGGCGACGGTATCTGCCGGCAGGAGACAAGAGATCGCGGCCCCTGCCCGGAAGATGAGGACGAGGCCCGCTGGCGGCGTCTTTGACCGGCCTGGCGGCTCATAGGGCTATGAGGTGTTTTGGCCGGCCGGAACATCAGGCCCGGTTCTGCTGAGCACAACGCCGGCCACGATAACCGCGAGGCCGACCAGCCAGTGAAGGTTCCTTTCGACAGCAAAATCAGTACGCCCATATAGCTTATCAGAATGCCGGCACCCAGACGTGCCGTAATCTTTTGTCCCAACAGGAAGACGGAGAAGATGGCCAGCGTGATTGCCCAGGTGTAGTTCAGCGGCTGGGCGATATGGGCCGGCAACCGGTCATAGGCTTCAAACAAGATCAGTGCGTACAGCACCGGATTGATGAGGCCGAAGGCCAGCGCCTCTCCAAGGTGAAAATGAGCGCGTGGCCAACCGTCGCATACGGCGGCGGCAGTAAAGATGAAGAGCGCGACAGCCGACCCCACAAAGACTAATTGCAGTGGCGTCATGACCTGCAGGCCCAGCTTGAACCCCGTGGCAACGGTGGACCACAGCGCCACGGCCCAAAAGCAATGCTGTGCGTTCGCGAGACATGCGGTAGGGTAGCCAGTCTGAATTTACGATTTGGTGCCGATGCTGCTTGACCGAACCATTCCCAACTATGACCACGCGCACACCGAAAGCACAGTGCTGCCCGGCACGCCGGAACAGCTTTATCCGCTGGTGCGGCATGGGGATTTCGGGACGACCCCGGCTACAAGAATGTTGTACCGCCTGCGGGGCATTCCCGATTTTCCCACCTCCATTGACGGCATGATCGACGGTGGCTTTGTGCTCATCGGCGAAGAGCCACCCCATGAGTTTGTCATGGGATTGGCCGGTCAATTCTGGAAACCGAGCGGTGGGCGGGTCGAGATCGCGGCGGATGACTTTGCGGCTTTCGCCGACCACGGCCACAGCATTGTGGTGATGAACTTTCACTTGAGCCCCCGGGGTGCCGATCGCACGCGGATTACCACCGAATCGCGGGTCCGGTCGAACGGCCCGCAGGCCAAGATGGCGATGGGACTCTATTGGACGGTGATCTACCCCTTCAGCCGCTTCATCCGACGTGAAATGTTGCGGGCGATCAGCCGTGACGCCGCGCGCAATTTGTAACTTTAAGGTGCAAGGCGCGTGCACGTTCCGCCCCTAAGTTGGCAAACGAAACCTTAATGGTTGCTGTCTTAGCGTTTTAACCGTCGAACAGTGAACACAAGTGGTGGCGTTTCATTATGCTTATTCGAGATCTCCTGGCCTTCAAAACGCGGGCGCAAGTGGTCAGTATCCGGCCTGACCGGTCATTGAGGGCCGCCGCGCGCGAAATGGTCGTGCACAATATCGGGGCGCTGGTGGTCACGGACGATGCGGGCGAACTGGTGGGCGTCATTTCCGAACGCGACTTGGTGCGTGCGCTCACGCTGTTCGATGTAGGGCTTGTGGAGATCCCGATTAGCGAAGTCATGACCCGTTCTGTCATTACGTGTACGTTGCAGGATACGGCGTTTCACGTGCTCAAGGTCATGAATACGAACCGCATCCGGCACATTCCGGTTCTCAAAAAAAATCAGATTTACGGCGTTGTCAGCCTGCGCGAGCTCGACCGCGCCTATCGTCATTTGCAGTCTCAAGCTCTTACCGACGAGCTGACGGGCTTGTCGAACCGGCGGCATTTCCTTCAGCACCTGCGTCAAGAGATCAGCACGTATAAGCGTTATGGCAATCCGTTCAGCGTGGCCTTAATCGACATCGATCACTTCAAGCGTGTGAACGACACATTCGGTCATACCGCGGGGGACCTGGTGTTGCAAAGTCTGTCTGACGTCATGGGGCAGCAGTTGCGTTTGATCGATGTGGCCGGGCGCCTGGGGGGCGAAGAATTCGCGGTTCTGTTCCCAAATACGGCGGCCTCGGATGCCTATTGCGCTTGCGACCGCTTGATGGACTCTATTCGTAGGCAGACGACCAAAACGGAACAAGGTGACATACGGATCACGGTCAGCATGGGGTTGACGGCGTCCGCCTCTAATACTGCCGATGCAGAGAGCATTTTGAAACAGGCGGATACGCTGATGTATGACGCCAAGGCGGCCGGCCGCGACCGTATCGTCGTCGACGCGGCGCTCGACGATATTGCGGGCATCGGGCCGGTTCAGTCGGCGGGTCAAGCAAGCATGTTGACTTTATAGAGTAAGGCTGAATGCGCGCCCACGAGGCGGACGGCACGGTCTTTTCTTTCTTTGTGATGCAGAATTTACCGCGTGGTGGTGGCCACACCTTTTTAGGATGTGGCCATTTTTGGTCCATAAGTGATCGACAGTGAGCTTAGTCGTACCACTGACCGGTGCCGGTGGATTTGTTTCCCTTAGAGTGAATGGTCAGTGTGCCACGGCGGCCTTCATATCGGCCGGACTTGCCGATCAATCCACCGACACAGCTATTTTCGGTCCGCTCTTCGTTCAGCCAATTGCACCCATTGACAACGGTGAAGTCACCGTCCGGGCCGGTGCCGTCGCAAACGCCATGGGTCATGAAGATCGCATCGCGTGGCGGCTGCACCATGGAAATGCAAGTTGCCGTATTTGTGGATCTCCGTCCGTCGGCGAAGGTCACCTCAGAGGTTGAGGTCCAAAAAGCGCCGCCAACCGCGCCGCCATCGGGCGTCGGACCGCCAACCGTCGTTGGTTCCTCGGAAGTACTGGTAAATGTGAAGGTTTCGGCCTGCGCATGACTTGCGAGCAGCGAGGCAGCCGCAAAAACACCAATCACTAAGCTGATCTTCCTTGTACGTCCCACCATGATGGTTCTCCCTTTTTGTTGATCAACCTGGCCAAAGACGCGTTTTGGAACGGCGTCTTTCCATGCCGATCCAAGGATTACAACCTCAGCTCGGAAGGCCCACAAGCCAATCTCGCATAGAGCGGCCCTATTCGACGGGTTTACCGCGGTGCAGCGCGGCCAAAATGTCACAATACGGATTGCATCGAAAATTTTGCGCAACTGCCCATTGAATTTTTCGAACATGTGGCGATAGGGCTAGGCCGCGCCGCCCATCCCGAATAGGCTCAGAGCGCCGCGCGAAAAAGTGGGATCCGGTTTTTCGCGCTACCGGCGCGACCATCAAAGAATCCGTAGCATCGGACGATTTGGATAAATCGCCCGATGCTATCGCCGAGACCGGGGGCGCATCGATCAGGCACAACACCGTGTGCGGTACAAACAATATGACCAATGACCGAGATCCAAACGACCCGAAGCGCGAATTCTTCGACTCTCTGGGTCAGCTTGTGTTCTGGGGCTGCTCGGCCGGCGTTTTGCTGTTTTTGATCTATGTATTTTTGTGATCGGCCGAACGATCGGCAAGCTCCACAAACGCGCCGCTTTCAAGGTCCGGGTCCTGAATAATCTGCAGTATTTTCTCCGCTTGGTCATGCGGCGTGGGCAGGGCGGACGGGTCTTCGCCCGGCATGGCCTTGGCGCGCATGGCGGTGCGTGTCGCCCCGGGATTGACGATCGCGACCTTAACGTTTGTCTTCAGCGTTTCCAGAGCATAGGTGCGCGCCATCATCTCAAGCCCTGCTTTGGTGATGGCATATCCTCCCCAATAGGCGCGGGGACGGGACCCGACCGATGACGAGAGAAACAAACAGCGCCCGGCGTTGGCTTGGCGCAATAACGGGTCCATCGACCGCAGCAACCGCCAATTGGCTGTGAGGTTGACGTCCAGCAAAGATTGCCAATCCTTCGGGTCCAAATGGGCTAGGGGCGTGATCACGCCCAATACCCCCGCATTGGCCACCAAGATGTCGAGCTTGCCCCAACGTTCGTATATGGCGGCGCCCATGCGGTCGAGCCCGTCCACATCCGTCACGTCGAGCGGCACCAGCGTTGCGTGGCCGCCGGCTGCCTTGATTTCGTCGTCCAATTCCTCAAGGCCACCCACCGTGCGCGCCACGGCGACCACATGGGCGCCCGCTGCGCCCAGCGTGCGCGCCGTGGCATAGCCGATGCCGCGTGAGGCGCCGGTCACGAGGGCAATTTGGCCCGAGAGGGGTTTGTCTGGATTTTCCAAGGTCATGATCGGTCGGTCGTAAAGTTGATTTTCTTGTTCATGAGAATTCGCGGGTCGTCACGAAGAGTGTGGCGATGAAGTGATCCGAAACTGCATGACCTTTCCCCCAGTGCACTGGATCGCTGCCGGCCCTGTCGCGCCTTCGCAAGAACGTCACATGGGGGACATCGAACTCTTCATTCGGCCGCGTTGTATTGTTCGGACAACAGAGACAATTGACGCCGGTCGTCGCCGCCCGAAATGTCCGTGAGAGAGGTGGGATATTCGCCGCTGAAACAGCCGTCGCAGAACTGGGGCTGCGCGTTGTTGCGCCCGTCTTTGCCCACAGCCCGGTAAAGACCGTCGAGCGACACATAACCCAAACTATCGACGCCGATGATCTTCGCCATTTCGTCCACACTGTGGCGGGCGGCCAGCAGTTTCTTGCGCTCCGGCGTGTTGACGCCGTAATAGCAGCAATCCTTGGTCGGCGGACTGGCAATGCGCATATGAACTTCTTTGGCGCCTGCATCGCGCACCATTTGCACGATTTTCATGGATGTGGTGCCGCGCACAATGCTGTCGTCCACCAGGACGATGCGTTTGCCGTCGAGAACGGCGCGGTTGGCATTGTGTTTCATGCGCACGCCGGCCTGCCGGGTATGATCCGTCGGCTGAATAAAAGTGCGGCCCACGTAGTGACTGCGGATGATGCCGAATTTGAACGGCAATCCGGATTCTTGGGCGAAGCCTAAGGCGGCCGGCACGCCGGAATCGGGCACCGGGACGACCACATCCGCATCCGCCGGTACTTCGCGCGCAAGCTCCCGCCCGATCGCCTCGCGCGCATCGGTCACGCTGAAGCCTTCCACCATGCTGTCGGGACGGGCGAAATAGACATATTCGAATACGCAGAAGCGTGACCGCTGTTTAGGGAAGGGATGCAGCGAGGTGATGCCGTCTTCGTTGATCACCACCATTTCGCCCGGTTCCACGTCGCGCACGAATTGGGCGCCGATGATGTCGAAGGCGCAGGTTTCCGAAGCCAGCATGTAACAGCCGTCATAAATGCCGAGCACCAACGGTCGAACGCCTAAGGGGTCGCGCACGCCCACAAGCTTCTTTTTGGTAAGCGCCAACAGCGAATAGGCACCTTCCACCTGGTGCAGTGCCTCGATGATGCGGTCGTTCACCGAGGTGAAGCCGCTTGTCGCCACCAAATGGACAATGGTTTCCGTGTCCGAGGTGGAATGAAAGATCGAGCCTTTATCGACCAGCCGGTCGCGCAAAGAGGTGGCGTTGGTCAGGTTACCGTTATGGGCGACAGCGATGCCGCCGATGGACAGATCCGCAAAAAAGGGCTGCACGTTGCGCAAGGCCGTTTCGCCGCTGGTGGAATAGCGGTTATGGCCGATGGCCATCTTACCGGGCAGGCGGTTAATGACGGATTCCCGGGAAAAGTGGTCGCCCACCAGGCCCATACGGCGTTCCGCATGAAAATGCTCGCCGTCATAGGACAGAATGCCGGCCGCTTCCTGCCCGCGGTGCTGCAGGGCGTGCAGGCCCAGCGCCGTCAGCTTGGCGGCATCGGGATGACCGAAAACGCCAAAGACGCCACACTCTTCTCGGAATTTATCTGCGGTAAGGTCCGCGTCGCTCATGCCAGTCGATCAGTTAGAGGACCGCTCTATCAGGTTCTCTTTGTCACGAATTTGCTCCGGCGTATATCCCTTTTCTTGATCGTCCGCCGGTCCGTTGACGATGTCGCCCAAGAAAAGGTCGCCCAGAATATCGGCGGTGGCTTCGATGATAGGCGTCATGCGGCCCTGCGTAAGCCAATCCGGCCGTTTATCCGTCCAGACAAATTGGGTGGCCACCAGAAAAAGCAAGCCGAAAATCAGGAACGCCCGGGCGACACCGAACAAAAAGCCGAAGCTTTTGTCCAAGGGGCCCAAACCCGATTCGGCAATGCCGCGGGCCAGCCGGTAAAACAGGATCCAGATTGGGATCAGCGCCAGAAAGAACACGACCAGGATCAGAGTGCCGTCTTGCAGGACGCCTGCGGGCAAATAGTCGGCGGTCAGCGGCCGCAAAAAGGGCAGGGCGACCAGCGCGATCAATACCGCCAATCCGAATGCCATGATGGTTAATATTTCCATGGTCACGCCCAGCATCATGCCGAGCAATCCGGAAATCAGGATTATGCCAATCAGAATGGCATCGAAGCCGGTAAAACCCCCAATCATCCCTACGCCGTTGTCAAATTTTATCCCCTAGGCAATGCCACCTTACCTCATGATCCGAGCGCCGTCACCAGATCCTGCAGCTTATCGAAAGCGCGCAGGCTTAGGCCGACACTGTCGGTGGTTTTGGTGCCCTTCGGGACCATGGCAGTGGTGAAGCCTAGCTTCTCGGCCTCCTTGAGGCGCACCTCGCTTTGGGCGACGGGCCGGATACTGCCTGACAGGCTGACCTCGCCGAACAGGATCGATTGTGGGGGCAATGGGGTGCCGAAATGCGAGGAAATCAGAGCGGCGGCAACGGCCAAGTCGGCGGCGGGTTCCGACACGCGCAATCCGCCGGCGACGTTGAGATAAACGTCCTGCCCGCCCAGTCCCAGGCCGGCGCGTGATTCCAGCACTGCCAGCACCATGGACAGGCGCCCGCCGTCCCATCCCACCACGGCCCGGCGCGGCGTGCCATAGCTGGTGGGCGCGAGCAGCGCTTGGATTTCTACCAAGACCGGCCGCGTCCCTTCGATGCCCGCAAAGACGGCGGTGCCGGGCACTTGGTCTTCCCGGTCGGTGAGGAAGAGGGCGGACGGGTTGGCCACTTCCACCAGGCCGCCGCCTGTCATCTCGAACACGCCGATTTCATCCGTCGGTCCGAACCGGTTTTTGACGGCCCGCAAAATGCGGAACTGGTGGCCGCGTTCCCCTTCGAAATAGAGCACCGTGTCCACCATGTGCTCTACCACGCGGGGGCCTGCGATCTGCCCTTCCTTGGTAACGTGCCCCACCAAGATGACCGTCGTGCCGGACCGTTTGGCAAAACGGATCAGCTCTTGGGCACAGGCGCGCACCTGGGCCACGGTGCCGGGGGCGGATTCAAGCGCGCCCGACCACAGAGTTTGGATCGAGTCGATGACCACACAGGCTAGGTCTTTTTCGGCCTCAAGGGTTTGTAAGATATCGCGCAGATCCGTTGCCGCTGCCAATGCGACCGGCGACTGTGCCAAGCCCAGCCGTTGAGCGCGCAGTCGGACTTGCGCCACGGCCTCTTCGCCGGACAGGTAGAGAACCCGCCGGCCCTTGCTCGCCAGGGCTGCCGTCGTCTGAAGCAAGATGGTGGATTTGCCGATCCCCGGATCGCCGCCCACCAGCAGGGCCGAGCCGGGCACCAAGCCACCGCCGCACACCCGGTCGAACTCCGCCACGCCGGTAACGATGCGCGGCGCTTCTTCCGTGGCGCCGTCCAGCGACTCCAAGGCGATCAAGCGGCCTTTGCCCCGCGCCGATTAAGGGGGTGTGCTGACGGATGCTTCTTCGGAGATCGTGTTCCATTCGCCGCAATTGTCGCAGCGCCCGGCCCAGCGGCTGGTGACCGATCCGCAGGCTTGGCAAACATATCGTTGGGCGGCTCGGGCCATCGTCGTTCCTTGAGGTAATGGCGGGGGAATCACGCGTCGCGATCTTAGACCGCCAGGCGGGTTGAGAAAACATGCAACGGGTGCGCCCGCCGTGCGAGGAATACAAGTTTACGCTTGATCCGCCCGGGCGTTCGCGCCAGCCTGCCGAAAACACCACGCAGGGAGGCACCAGGCATGACAAAGATCGATCCGCGGCGCAGTTGGGCCCGCTTTGAAACGCGTCTTGCGCAAGAAGAAAACGAAACGGTCAGAAATCTGATCGCGGAAGTGCGCGACCATATGAAGGCGGAAATAACGGGCCAGATGGAACCGCTGATGGCCACGTTGACGGAAAACCCGGTCTATCATTTTTGGGGTCACTTACCGGAGATGCTGTTGGAAGGGCAAGAGGCGGTGCGTGGTTTTTACGCGGACATGATGTCCCGTGGCGCGCAGCAGTTTGAAGTGGTGACGCAGAACATCATTGCCGATACCGGTCGCGTGGTGACCGAGGGGCAGGTTAAGCAACTCTATTTGGGCGAGGAGATGGCTGCGATGGGGCTTGCGGAAGTCAATGGAGAAGCGTTGGATCCGTCCGCCGTTTATCTGGGGACAAATCAATTGATCACGGTGTGGCCCAATGACGGCAAGGGCAAGCTGGTGGGCGAAGATATCTATTTCGGCCAGCCGATCGGGCAACATTTGGAACGTGTCACGGCGGCGGACTTGGCCGATGGCTTCGAGTGGCACGAAAAATGGGTGCGCTAGGCGTTACGGCCCTGAGAAAACGGACGGGCTGCGTTCGCGAATTCATTGATCCACGATATGCCGTCAAACCTTGGCATGGATTGCCGGGTCAAGCCCACCACCGTCCGGTTGAGGATTTGAATGAACCAAAACCACTGGCGTCATTCGCCGACGAGCCAAGGTGCTTCTCTTTTTCTAAGAGAAGCGCCTCAGGCTTTGTTTTTTCGCGTTTCCTGACGGTGAACCGGTCCCCACTTCACCTGGAAACGCCCCGGCGAGATCGGCGAATCCAATTCTCAATCATCTCCAAAACCCACTAGTTTGGCAGTGAACACGCTGATAAATGGGTTCGCCCCCGGGTCAAGCCCGGGGCAGGCTATTAAACCGGCGAACGACGCTAGAGAAAAGACCTCTGCTTTTGTCTTCTAAAGGCAACCGCTTTCCTCTTTTCAAGGGCGGCGGATTTCCATCTGGATGGGGCCTTCGGCGCGGCCATGGACGAATTGGTCCACATATTCATTGCCGGTCCGGTCGATTTCTTCGGCGGGGCCGGACCAGATGATATGGCCCTTGTAGAGCATGGCGACGTGATCGGCGATCTTGCGGGCGCTGGCCATGTCGTGGGTGATCGACAAGGTGGTGGCGCCGAGTTCCCTTACCGAGTCCACGATGAGTTCGTTGATGACATCGGCCATGATCGGGTCGAGGCCCGTGGTCGGTTCGTCAAAAAAGATGATCTCCGGATCGGCGGCAATGGCACGGGCAAGGCCCACGCGTTTTTGCATGCCGCCCGACAGTTCGGACGGGCTGAGCAAGGCCACATCGGCGCCCAATCCAACTTTGGCCAGCTTTTCGATGGCCACTTCCTTCGCGTCCGACCGGCGAAGCTTCTGTGAACGGATCAATCCGAAAGCGACGTTTTCCCATACCGGCAAACTGTCGAACAGGGCAGCGCCCTGAAACAGCATGCCGAACTTCTTCATCAGGGTGTCACGTCCCCGGCCTGATACATTGGTGGTTTCCTCGCCGTCTACAAAGATGTGGCCCTGTTCCGGCCGCATCAATCCGAGAATGCATTTCAGCATGACCGATTTGCCGGAGCCGGAGCCGCCAATGACAACGAGGGACTCGCCTTGCCGTATCCGCAGGTTCACGCCGTCCAGGACTACTTTGGGGCCGAAGCCTTTGTGGACGTTCTTAAGCTCGATTTTGGGCGTTGTTGCCACGGGTTACATTCGCCTCAGTCGGAGAAGAAGATGGAGGTCATGACGTAGTTCGCGGCCAGGATCAGGATCGACGCGGCCACCACGGCATAGGTTGTCGCGCTGCCCACGCCTTGCGCGCCGCCCCTGCTGTGGTAGCCGTGATAGCACCCCATGATTGCGATAATGAATCCAAACACGGCGGCCTTCCACAAGCCGGACGTGACGTCGCCGGTTTCGACAAAGTCGGCCGTGTTCTTGATGTAGGTGGCCGGGTTAAAGCCCAGGCTTTGGGTGCTGACGATAAAGCCGCCCATTACGCCGATAATGTCGCCGATCAAAACCAGCAGAGGCAAGGTGAGCACCGCGGCAATGACGCGCGGTGCGATCAGATAGTCGAACGGGTTGGTCGACAATGTCATCAGTGCATCGATTTGCTGGGTCACACGCATGGTGCCGATTTCGGCAGCGATCGCTGCGCTGACCCGTCCGGCAACCATCAGGCCGCCGATAACGGGGCCGAGTTCGCGTGTGATACCCAACACCACGATGGTCGGCACAATGCTTTCCGCATTGAACCGCGTGCCGCCGATATAGATCTGCAGGGCAAGAACGCCACCGGTAAAGAATGCGGTCAGGCCCACCACCGGCAGCGAATAATAGCCGATCGACATCATTTGCCGCGCCCAAAGGCCAAAGAAGTAAGGCGGACGCAAGCAGTGCCACACGGCCGTCATGGTGAACTGAGAGAAGCGGCCGGTCTCTGCGAAGAAGGCGAGGGTAATGGCCCCAACAGCGGCAAACACGTTCAAGAGGCGCCTCCCGCCGGGGCCGCGCCGTTCTCCTCGACGCCCCGATAGTGACGCTCCAGCCGCGGACTAAGCCCGGTCAGAATCTCATACGGGATGGTTTGGGCAAGCGCCGCAGCATCGTTGACGGTAATTTGCTGGTTCAGCAACGTCACAGAGGCCCCGGGCTGTGCGACCTCTTCGGGCACATGGCTGACATCCACCGTCGTTAAATCCATGGAGATGCGCCCCACAACAGGAACCCCCGTCTCGCCAAGAAAGCCCCGGGCCTTCCCGCCAAGGCCCCATCGATAGCCGTCCGCATATCCTATGCCCAGCGTGGCGATGCGCGCTGGCGTGCCGGCCCGATGGGTTGCCCCATATCCGACGGTCTGATCTTTGTCAATCTGCCGGACTTGAAGGATTTTCGAAGAAAGCGTCACAACAGGTTCAAACTCAACAGATTTTGACATCGACGGGGCGCCGCCATAAAGCGCAACGCCCGGCCGGACGGCATCGAAATGGAACGGTTTCCCCAGCAGCACCCCGGCGGAATTGCAAAGGCTTTTTGGAATACCGTGGAATGGTTTCGACAGGGTTTCGAAAAGGTTACGCTGTTCTTCATTCTTGCCATTTGCCGGGTCGTCGCCACAGGCCAAATGGCTCATCACCAGTCGCAAATCTAGATCCTCGAAAGACGATGGTGTCAGTTGACTCATATCGGCGGGCGACACGCCAAGCCGGTTCATGCCGGTATCGACGTGCAGGGCACATGGCTGCGGTGCACCGACGGACCGCCAATCGGCGATTTGTGGCAGCGAGTTCAGGACCGGCCGCAAGGATGCCATCTGGAAGGCGGTTTCGCTGCCCGGCTGAAAACCGTTCAACACATAGATATCGGCGCTCAGGCTGTTTTCGTCCAACGCGCGGCGAAGGGCGGCACCCTCGGCTACCAGTGCCACGAAGAAGGTGGTGCAGCCCGCCTTTACGAGGGCCGGGGCCACCTGTTCCACCCCAAGGCCGTAGGCGTCGGCTTTGACCGTGGCCATGACCTCACTGCCCTCGGCGAGGGCACAAAGCTTGCGGTAATTTCGCACGATGGCGCCCAGATCGACCGTCATGGAGGCACAGGCGGCAGCAGCCAGGCTTTTGCGGTACGCGGCAACACTGTGCATGGAAGGTGGTGTCCTGTATTGACCGGGCGGAACGTGGTTTAGGAGAAGCCCCCCATATCTTCCGTATGATGTCTTTCTAAATTGCCAAACTTCGTGAAGCGTTCTTCGAAGTAAAGCTCGACCTTGCCGACCGGACCATGCCGCTGCTTGGCGATGATGACTTCCGCTTTGCCCTGCACACGCTCCATTTCTTGCTGCCAGGCATCATGCTCCGGCGTGTCCTCGGTGGGTTCCCGGTTGTTTACATAATAGGCTTCGCGATAGACGAACATGACCACGTCGGCGTCCTGCTCGATGGACCCGGACTCCCGCAAGTCCGACAGGTTCGGCCGTTTATCTTCCCGTTGTTCGACGGCACGGCTGAGCTGCGACAGGGCAATCACCGGTACGTTCAGTTCCTTCGCCAACGTCTTGAGCCCCTGTGTGATTTCCCCCACCTCCAAAACACGGTTGTCGCTGCGCTTGCCCGCGCCAACCGCCAATTGAAGATAGTCCACCACGATCAGGTCGAGGCCGCCCGCCGTGCGTTTGAGCCGCCGCGCCCGAGAGGCGAGGGTGGCAATGGAGATGCCGCCCGTTTCGTCGATATAGAGCGGTATGTTCTGTAAGTCGGTCACGGCTTTCGCGAAACGGCGGAAGTCTTCTTCGTCGATGGTGCCTTTGCGAATGGCACTGGAACTCACCCGCGATTGCTCCGACAAGATCCGGGTAGCGAGCTGTTCCGACGACATTTCCAGCGAGAAGAAGGCGACACGCCCGCCATCGGCCGTGCGCTCGCCATGGGTGTCGTCGGTTTCGGTTCGGAAATGCCGGGCCACATGAAACGCAATGTTCGTGGCCAGCGAAGTTTTGCCCATACCGGGGCGGCCTGCCACGATGATCAGGTCCGATTTCTGAAGCCCGCCCAGCTTTTCATCCAAATCGGTTAGCCCGGAGGCGATGCCCGATACACCGGCGGGTTTTTTGTAGGCGATTTCAGCAAGTTCGATAGCCTTTTGCGATGCCAGGTCGAACTTCATAAAGCCGGAATTGACCTTGCCCTTTTCCGCCAGATTGTAGAGCTGACCTTCGATATGCTCGATCTGATCGGCCGGCGACAAGTCGATCGGCGAATCATAGGCCACTTCGGTCATTTCATCGGCAATCGTAATCAGCTCGCGGCGAACAGCCAGGTCGTAAATGGTTTGGCCGAAATCTTTCGCGTTGAAGACCGAGACGGTCGCGCCCGCAAGACGCGCAAGATAGCCTGCGCCGCCGCCTTCCAGCGCCTTAAGGGCCGGGTTCTGGTCGAAGAAGGATTTGAGCGTGATCGGGCTGGCGATTTGGCCGCGGCGAATCAGTTCGCCGGCGAGCTGGAAGATATGCGCGTGCACCGGATCGTAAAAATGTTCCGGCATCAGGAAGTCGGACACACGTTCATAGGCGCGGTTGTCGTAAAGAATGGCGCCCAACAGCGCTTGTTCCGCTTCAATGTTGAAGGGCAATTCGCGCGCTGAGTCCTGACGCGGCGGGTCGTCGTAGTCCGACGGATCGTGATCGGGGGGCGTATAAGCGGTCATCCCCATTTTATACTGCCATCCGCGCCGCACGAAAACGGGTCCCTATCGATTTCCACAACATATTTTGAAGCTGTGGATAATGTGGAAACAGAAGCTTGGCGCCTAAGCCGTTTTGTCGAATTGCACTTCGTCGTCGGGCGGCCGCAAAAGAATTTGTTCGTTTTCGTGAATGTAATTTCGGGCCGATGGCAGCGTTGCTTTGTTCTTCGCCAATTGAATTTGGTAGACCACCAAATCCTGATGCCGGAATGCCATTTCCGATGCGGTGAGATAAAACTCCCACATGCGCCGAAAGCGTTCGTCATGTGTGTCCTGCAGCTTTGGCCACTGCTTTTGGAAGCGGCGGCGCCAATGGCGCAGGGTTTCCGCATAATGGTACCGCCACACTTCAATATCCGTCATTAACAAGCCACTGCGCTCGACGGCGGAGACGATCTCGCTCAAAGCAGGCGTGTAGCCCCCAGGGAAAATGTACTTATTGATCCATTGGCTGGTGACACCCGGTTTTCCGCTGCGCCCGATCGTGTGCAGCACGGCAACGCCGTCCGGCGTCAACAACTTTTGGAGCGTGTCGAAGAACGTGCCGTAATGGGCAACGCCCACATGTTCGAACATGCCGACAGAGATGATGCGGTCGAAGCGGTCGTCCAACGTTCGGTAGTCCGCCAGGGCGAAGCTTACGCGGTCGGCGAGGCCGGTGCGTTGTGACCATGCCTGCGCGTGGCTCAACTGTTCTTCCGATAGGGTAACGCCATGAACGGCGGCGCCCGTCCGCCGTGCAAGGAAGAGGGCCAGGCCGCCCCAGCCGCTGCCGATGTCGAGCACGCGCATGCCGGGTTCGAGCGCCAGCTTGGCCGCCAGGTGCGCCATCTTTCGGTATTGCGCCATGTCGAGCGTGTCATCGGGCCGTTCGAAATAGCCGCAAGAATATTGCCGCTGCGGGTCGAGAAAACTGTCATACAGGGCATCGGATAAATCGTAATGATGGGCCACATTGCGTTTTGATCTGTAGACAGAATTATTTTGCATTTGGCGCTTGATCAAGCGGCGTGCGCCGTAAAGCTTCGCTTGCAGCGGCGAAAGGGGCCCCGTGCCGATATTCTTGAAAACGATGTCCAGCAGGTCCTCCAGCGTGCCTTCTTCGACGGTCAGCGTGCCGTCCATATAGGCTTCGCCGAAACGCAAATCGGGATTGAAGAAAAGTTGCCAATGCAGGGCCGGGCTGTGCAGCCGAATGGTGACCCTATTTGCGGCTTGCGTGTCGCCGAAATCGTGGCGCGTGCCGTGGGCATCGATCACGCATAATCGGTCTTGTGTGATGAGATGTCGGAGGAGAAGCCCAAACAGCATGACCACGCTCCTTCCCGTCGCGCGTTGCCCTTGGCTCTCCCAATGTCAGAATGACAATTTCAGCGTGTGGAAACAAGAGGTCTTTCAATTGAAAAAAGCTTGGGCGACGGCATACCGCCCAAGCTTTCTGAAGACCGGCTTGCGTCTTTGGTCCTATTCGGCGGGCGGCAGGCCGCGCTTTTCACGTTCTTTGTTCATGCGCTGGGCATCGGAGGTCAGGCGATCGCCCAGTTCGCTCTCATCCACCGTGCCGGCCATGTGGCGATTGGCAAGGCCGCTATTGTACATAATGAACTTCTCCGGCGTCACCGAGATGATGGTGCGCAGCGGGGTGTCCAACAGCCTGTTGAAGAACGCTTCGCCGTCGGCACTGTTCGGGTTCACCTTTTTAGACAGCGCGGGGTAAAACCACTTCTTTGTAGCGTCGTCGTCATGGAACTCGGCACGTCCTTTAACCGTGATCGCGCCGGTCACGGCCCCTTCCGGCGCCGTTGCGCCGTAGCTTTCGCTGCTGACATTCACCGAGACCCGGGGGTCCCGCTTGATGGCCGCCGCCCGGTGCCGGTGGGCCGCGAAGGTCAGCCACACCTTGCCGTCATGCCATACGAAGGCGTGGGTTACGCCGACCGGCCAACCGTCCTTGGTGGCCCACATCAACACGGCCTCGCCCGCATGGCTCAGCAGTGTGTTCCGTTCTTCATCTGTAAACGGATAAATTGAAACGACTTCGTGCTCGGTTGTTTGAACCTTCGCCATGGCATACTCCCTTATGTGTTGGTTCTCATCATCCTAGCCCGCCGCCGAAGAGGCGCCAAGTCTAGGTCAAACTTTTGCAACAGGCGCTTCGTTTGGTTCAATTTGCAAGGCGCGCAGCACCACGCGCAGCGATGAGAGTTGGCGCGACGGGGTCCAATAGTCCGGGTCAAGCAGGGCATTGACCGTGATGCCGTCCAGCAGCGGCATGATCACGTCAATCGCCGCCGCAACCCGTTTTTCGGAGAGGCCGATGGCGCGCGCTTCCTTCGTCAGAAGCTTGCGGAGTTCATGGGCGCGCGCATTGTGGCGCACGTTAAGGTCGGGGCGGCTGACCGCCAGCGCCCAAAAGGCGAGCCAGATGCGCAGCTCGGACACGCGCGTGTCGTCGATCGGCAAGAATTCCGCCAGCCCGCTTTCGATGGATTTGCCGTCATCGTCCAGGGACGAGCGGGAGCGGGCCAAGGCGTCCTCGATGGCTTGGGCGAGGGCGGCGTCGATGAGTGCATCCTTCGAGTCGAACCAATGATTGATCAGGCCGATGGTGCAGCCCGCTTCCTGCGCCACCGCGCGCATGGAAAAACCTTCCACGCCCGCCCGGGCAAGCAGGCGGAACGCGCCTTCCACCACTTCGGCGCGGCGCTTTTCAGGGTGGGCGGGACGGGGCATCGGCGTTCCAAACGGGACGGGTTGACTCGGCCGATCTTATAGCATATCAATTGATATGTAACAACCGAAAACCGCAGGAGACCCACCATGCCGGCGTTGAAGCACCTTTCAAGGACAGCACAAGAACAAGAGATCTGGGCGGCCATCGACGCGGATGGCGGCGTGATCGTCGACAACTTCATCCCGGCCGACCTGTTGGCGCGGCTGCGGGACGACGCCATGCCTCTGGTGCGCGGGCACACACCCGGCGTTCAAGGGGGCAACGACTTTTGGAAAGAGTTTCACGGCGAAGCCACAAAACGCATCACGGGCTTGGCCGGAAAGTCGACGGCCTGGCGCGATCTCCTATGCGATCCGGTGTATCGGGCCATGGGCGATCATTATCTGGGGGCGGACAATTACTACCTGAACACCGGCCAGTTGATTTGCATTGGCCCCGGTGAAACGCCGCAGATGCTCCATCGAGACGAGCTCAATTGGCCGGAAGCCGCGGGGCAAGATCACGAGATCACCATCACGGCGATTTTCGCGCTCACCGATTTCACCGAAGAAAACGGCGCAACGGTGATTGCGCCCGGAAGCCATAAGTGGCCCGGTGCCATGCCGGACGTGCCCGAAGGCAGCACCTGTCAGGCGGTGATGAAAGCGGGCGATGCATTGCTCTACAGCGGCAAGGTGATTCATGGGGGCGGGAAGAACCGTTCCGCCGACCAATGGCGTGTCGGTTTGCATGCCGGGTTCTGCTTGGGATGGCTGCGCGCCGAAGAAAACCATCAGCTGACCACCACGTTGGAAGAAGCACGCACCATGCCGGAGCATGTCCAGCGCATGCTGGGGTTTCGTTCCTATGTGCCGCCGGCGGCCGCCCGTTTGGGGTTGGTGAACTATGAAGACGCCGGATTGCTGCTGGATGAAGCCTAACGGGCGCGGGCGTCGGTTACCGGAAAATCGCCGAAAGCGTTAACCCGTTCGGGGCGTGTTGGTTAGGCTAAGGATACCGATGTGTGATATAGAAACAGCATGAGCGTCGATGTATCAAAGGTCCGGTTCAGTTCCACCGCCTTTCCGACGGCGGAGGACTTAAAGCTCTGGCACAGCCTGTCGGATGAAGAGAAGCGCGCCGTGATTCTTAGAGATGTGCGCGAAGGGCTAGACGGTGCGGTTGCGCGGAAGTTCGGCAAGGACGAACTTGTCGCTCAGGTGCTGGCCGAATACGCCGATGCGCTTTGAGCTCTCAGAACGAGCTGCCCAAGACATTCGCGCAATCATTCGCTACACGCTGGAACATTTCGGTCGTGCGCAAATGGACGATTATGTCGGTGGCCTATATGCGAGTTTTGAACTGTTGGGAGATAATCCACTCATTGGTCGTGTGGTTCCAGAGACGGCAATTCGCTTCTACACATTTCGAATGCATTACGTCTTCTATGAAGTAAGACCGGATGTCATACGCGTTGCGCATATCCGTCACACGTCGATGCAGTTTCCGTCACCTCAGGAAACGCCGCATCTTTAGGGGCCATCGATATTCAGGATTCCGTTTTGATTTGATGTGTGATTCACAGACTTCCAGGTTCGCGGTTCTGGAGGTCTATGATGCACAAACGCTATGAACTGAGCGCTGCTCAATGGCGGAGGCCGATCGAGGAACTTTTTTAGCCACCGGCATCACAGATTACGGGCCCTCCGGTCAAGCCGGGGATGACAATTTGCAAAGATGGGATTATGCGCCCGCTATGGTTTTGCCCGTGGCCTTAAGGTCCGCGAAGGCTTCGTCCAACCGTGTCACCATGTGCTCTTCCGCCGCGCGCAGCCATTTGCGCGGGTCGTATTGCTTTTTGTAGGGCGTGTCGTCGTCCGGATCGATTTGGTATTTGAACGCCCGCGGATGTTCGTCCACATATTTGCCGACGGCTTCGGCCTGGGCGAACTGGGTGTCCGTATCGATGTTCATTTTGAACACGCCATATTGCAGGGCCTCGTCGATCTTCGCTTTTTCCGAGCCGGAGCCGCCATGGAACACCAAGTCCAACGGGTTCTCTCCGGTTTGGTAGCGCTCCTGGACGAGCGACTGACTGTTCTTCAGGATCTCGGGGCGCAACTGCACATTGCCCGGCTTGTACACGCCATGCACATTGCCGAACGACGCGGCCAGCGAATAGTGGCCGATGGGCGACAGCGTGTCATGGGCCTTCAGCACGTCGGCCGGCTGGGTGTAGAGCTTGTCGTTGTCCACATGATCCGACCCCACGCCGTCTTCCTCGCCGCCGGTCACGCCCAGTTCGATTTCCAGGCTCATATCCAGCGGCACCATGCGTTTCAGCACGCGCGCGCATTCGTTGATGTTGTCGTCCAGCTCTTCTTCCGACAGGTCCAGCATGTGCGTGCTGTAAAGCGGCTTGCCGGTTTCCTTATGATGGGCTTCGCCATGATCCAGCAGCGCGTCCACCCAGGGGATCAGCTTTTTGTTGGCATGGTCCGTATGCAGAACGACGCAAACGCCGTAATGTTCCGCCAGCAGGTGCACATGCTTTGCCATGGCGACGGCGCCCAGCACCTTCGCTTGGAAACTGTCCGGAAATCCCTTGCCCGCATAGAATTCAGCGCCGCCATTTGACACTTGGACGATCACGTCCGCTTTGTTCTTTGCCGCGGCTTCCAGCACCGCGTTAACCGTGTTTGTGCCCACCACATTGACGGCGGGCAGGGCATACTTGCCTTCCTTGCAGGCCTTCAACAGGGTCTTATAGTCTTCGCCGCTCACAACGCCGGGCTTCACGGACATGAGGTGCACTCCTTAAATCTGAACGAGGGTGAACTGGTTGGGCTGTCTTTTAGCCCGTTCGCCCAGAAAACGCTATGGGTCAATGCAGGGCTGAGGGCCATTTACACGGGAAGTGTCGGCCTTCGCCTGGCACGGAAAGGTACAAAAAAGTGTCACAGAGATATTGCCGAACCGTGTATCGCGCATCGGTGGCGTGGAAGGAGGGGTCGGCGGAGAGATAAAGCGCTCCCGCAGCGAGCGCTTTATCTTTGGTGAAAACCGAATCCGGTCAAAACCTATTCGGCAGCGGCGACAATCATGTTTCGTACCGCGCCGTTCGCATAGGCGGTCAGGTTCGGGTGATCGATTTCAGCGACGGCGGTTTCAATGGCGTCAACCATGCAGGCTTGCCGATACCGCAGGCCGAGCGGTGCGTCGCTCTTCTCGCGAATGCATTGCCGCTTGGCTGCGCTATGGATTTGGCGGAAAGTGCTTTCCACATAATCGCTGCGCTCAAGGCTTGCCCGGTCGAAATTTATTTTTTCGCCAGCCAAAACGGCCGTGGATCCGAGCAGTACGAACGCTGATACAATTGAAATAAGTCGGGTCATTTCTGTCTGTCCAAAATAGAGTTCCAAAATGATCCGGGCTCTTCCTCGTTTTTCGGCGCGATCTTTGGTGTCGCGTTTCCTCAGACCTAGGGCGGACAGACGGGGCGGCAAGAATTTTTTGCTACCGTGTGCGAAAAATAGACGTTAGGCGGCCGGTTTTGTGCGGCGGCAGACGGCCTGGCAACAAGCGGGACGGGGGAATACAACCCTGCAGAGATTTTCTATTGCCGGCGCGCCACCATCAGCGTCACGGTCTGGGTGAGGACGGGTGCCCCCTCTTGGTTGCTCAGCACGTCGGATAGAACAATGATGCCGCGATTGGCGTTCTTGGTTTCGCGCCGGTCGATGCATTCCGTGTCATAGCGCAGCACATCGCCGGGCCGGGCCGGGTTTGGCAGCTTGATGCCATCCTTGGACAACATGGCCATGGTCTGAATGCGGTCTGTGTGGTCGAAGAAGAGGCGCGTGCAGATGGCAAACAGATGAAGCGACGAGGCGACAAGTCCGCCGAAGACCGACTCTTTGGCAGCGGTTTCGTCAATGTGAAACGGCTGCGGGTCCCAGCGTTCCGCAATCTCGACGATCTCTTCTTTGGTAAGGGAATAGTCGCCCACATGGCTTTTGTAACCGACGGGAATGTCGTCAAAGAACAGCATGGCGATGTGCTCCTTCGTTTACGGGAAACCGGCGCTTGGGGAAGCGGAGGCCTTGGCTTCGCAGAATTGTTTGAGGCCAGCATTCTCCTGAGCGATGGCCCGTTTGGTGGCCGGCGCCATAAGCGGCCAAAGCAGAAAACCCAACACGCCGCGGGCTTCGAAAACCAGACGGTTTTCCGTACCGCCAGCGATCGTCCGCACCTCGTGGGTGGCGGCCACGGGCACCCCCCGAAGGCGGCTTTCCCAAACGAAGCGTGTGCCTTCTTGCAGCTCGGTGACCTGCCAAGTGACCTCCGGCAGGCCGGGTTGCTTGATACGCGCTTAGAGCGGCGGACAGTGAAATAGAATCAATTCTGTTTGCGGTCCGTCGGTCCGATCCGCCAGGAGAACGGCGAAGGGCGATGT